>JAUWME010000240.1 GCA_030613285.1 Candidatus Zymogenus sp.
GGGGCTTTTGGGATTGACAGAATAGAGTCATAGGCCTTAATGCCCAATATTTTGCCACCCATCGACCCCACCTTCGGATTTACGGGATAGATTTTCCCTCCATATCCGAAATTGAGGAGGTTTCTGATGACGATGCTTCCACCCTTTCTCGGGTTTTCCGAAGCGCCAATAACCGCAATGCTCCTGGGATTGAAGAAGATGTCGATATTAGTCATTTAACTCCCGTCATGCAAGGGTGTTGGGACTTTTGGAACTAATTGTCAGCCAAATCAATTTCAATGAGTGGAGCATCTAATCTGCATCATTGCTCCCGCGCCGACTTTCATCTATGAGACTGTTAAGCTCAAGAATAAGGTCTCCGGTCTTTCTTCCGTCGGGGAGGGAAATCCCGTAAAATGTCCTCGATATTTTGTTGGTTATCTCCATAGCCTCATCAATGCTACCAACTCCGAGATATCCAAGGGCGAGGTAGTAGGCGTTAAGCGCCCTGTATCCGTCAATGTTGTTGTCATATTGTGAGAGGATAGTATCGTTTGAAATATCTTTGAGGTTATCAAGAAAAGCTCTGGACAGTTCCATAAGGGCTTCATGGGCACCAGCATCCCTTGTCCTTTTGAGGTTTTCTATTTCGATCTTACAATATTCAATAAGTTCCCCTTTGGTGAAAATTCTGGTCAGCCCTTTTTTGTTTGAGTCGAGGTTCAAAAACTGGCCGAAAATCCACCCCGTTTTTCCCCGGTAGTTCACCTGATACCAATATTCGTTGAACTTGACAACCGCTGTGGGGTTTTCGCTCCTGCCGATGATCTCTACCACCATTTCACGGTTTACGTGGGCAATGGCTTTTGTGTTGGCATCAGGGGTTCTGTGCATCGATACTCTATCCCCGATGATCACAGCTTTTCGCTCAATGGCGAAAAGGGGGGTGGAAATGAGGATGACGACTATAGTAGTAAAAAGTATAAGCCATGAAAGGTATTTAAGTTTCATTTTTTCTCCTATTATTAAATGTCTACTCCAAAAAGCTTAAAACCGTGTTATACTCAGCGAGACGAAGGAATCCATTATATTGTCATTCTCAGCTTGGCTGGAATCCATAATAGTATCCACTGGATTCCCGCTTTCGCGGGAATGACAGATAGTTGCTTTTTACTGGATTTCATTTCTATTTTGTCTTGCTCCACCTTGTCATTCAAGAGGAATTAGGCACCGCAGGTGTAGGCGCTATTAAGAATGTACCACCCGAAGGGTGATCTAATGACGCGGCAATCTCTTTTTCCACAAAAACAAAAAAGCATATTGAGATTGCTTCGTCGCCAGAGCTCCTCGCAATGACATTTATTTTAACGTCTCCTTTCTTTGTTTACTACGCGGCGATACGTCTCTGTATTCAATCTTCCCATACCATTTTTCCACCTCAAAAAAGAGGATGGTGCCCCCAATTACATTTAAGGGAAGCAAAATCAGGTTAAGAAACGGGACATATAGAAACAGAAATGCCGCCGCCCCAAAACCAAGGGAGGTTGGAAGATTATGATATACGAATTTCAACTTATTTGCAAAGTTAATTCTCCTTCTGCCCAGTGGGTGGTCAAAGTAATCGTATGCCAAGAAAAACCAAGTGACGATGTTAAAAATGACAGCAAAGATTACAGAAACGATGATGGTAAAAAGTCCGATAAAAAAGAGGGGCAATATAAGAACTATAATAAACAAGTAAATAACGCTCTTTAAAATTTCGTGGGTCAGGGCATAGCCGATGTCTTTGGAGATTACACGGAGCGAGAACGGCTCGTCGTGAAATTCTCCAAGGAGGATGGCTTCCACTTTTTGGGAGAGCAATTCGTTGAAGGGGACACAGATGATTCCGCCTATGATGTAGAATATTATTGCAGAAACGAGGAGAAAAAGAATTATAACGAAGATTGCCGCAATCCAGAAGAGAATTGCCCAGTACCACGCTTGCTCGTCTGGGATGAGTTTGTCCACAAAACCGAGCAGGTACTTTGAACCGAAAAAGTAGAGAGTGATAACAAGGATGACATTAATGATTATGGGAAAGATGGTGTACTTGATAAGGCGAAAGTTTTTTAGTAGAAAACCGAGTCCCCGAATGGGCGCTGTAAATCCTTGCATCGCCCTGATGATGAAGTTAGGTCTGTTTGTTGGTGTTTTTTTCTTTTTCACTTTTTGCTTTCCTCAACAATAAAGATAAGACGAATATCCATAACATTGTTTTTTGTTGGCACTGTGATTATAAGGTCTCCCAGTGCCTTGAAAAAGTGGTAAGAGTCGTTATCCTCAAGGTATTGATTTGCATCAAGGCCGGCTTTTTGTGCCCTTAAGATGGTGTTATGGGCTGTGAAGGCACCAGCGGCGTCCGTGGGGCCGTCTGTGCCGTCGCTTCCCAGAGAGAGGCTGTAGATACCCTTGAGGTCTTTTGTTAAGGTAGCAAAGCGTAATGCAAAATGGGTGTTTCTGCCGCCCTTGCCCGAACCTGTAACATTGACTGTACTTTCACCCCCGGAGATAATACAGGCAGGGGGTGGGATGGGTCTCCTTTCGTTTAAGATTTCCACCGCCACTGCTTTGTGAAAGTGGGCAAGCTCTTCTGTGTCACCGGCAAAGCTCGATGAAAGGATCATAGCATTAAAGCCTTCCTCCTCTGCTCGTTTTTTTGCAGCTCCCAGGGCCACAGCGGCGCTTCCCACAATAACATTCTCGACATTTTTGAAGATTGGGTCACCCCCTTTTGGTGTTTCTTTCACATCACCCCTTGCCCCTGCCAAGAGATAATCAATGACTGAACTTGGGATTTTGTCTTTCAGTTTGTATTTCTCGATTACTTTAATAGTATCTCCAAAAGTGGTGGGATCAAAAGTGGTGGGGCCGGAGGCGATGGTGGAGATGTCGTTGCCAACAACGTCTGAGATTATTAGTGAGAGGACGCTTGCAGGGTGGGCAAGCTGGGCGAGTCTTCCCCCTTTCAGCCTTGAAAGGTGCTTTCTTACGCTGTTTATCTCGTAGATGTCTGCTCCCGAAGCGATGAGTCCTTCATTTACTGCCATTAGGTCGTTTAGAGTAATTTCTTTTACCGGTGCGGTCATCAACGCCGAGCCCCCCCCGGAGATCAAAAAAAGTACGATGTTATTCCCACAATTTGTGGCGCCAGCTTTGGCGACGATCTCATAAATCCTCTCCGCTCCTATTACTCCCTTCTCGTCCGGTATGGGATGGCCTGCTTGAATAACTTCGATATTTTTTAGAGAGTCTCCATGACCGTACTTTGTGATGACAATGGCGTCTGTGATATTGTTGCCAAGAAACTCCTCTGCGGCCATTGTCATGGGGTGGGCGGCCTTGCCGATGCCGACGATAAATATTTTTTTGAAACGACGGAGCATCTCCTCACGAGACTTCAACGCTTTTAATGTTATTGTGTACGGGTTGACACTTTCGGTTGCGGCCTTGAAGATTTGAATTCCCTTTGCCTTTATCTGATCGTGCATCTCGCTATTGTGAATCATTTGTAACACCCAAAATCAGGGAACTAATCCCTTTAAAAAAACTTGTACAATAACTCAAAAAAGTATATAATCGAAATTCTTACATAAAAAGGAGATGAAATCAAGGTTAAATGAATATTATTGTTTGATGGTTCCCTTTTTGTTGTATTAAGTTGAGAGGATTGTAATTTTAAGGAATCTTAAGTTCTTGAATAGTTAAATAGAAAATATTTCCTTTGGGGGAAAACAAATGAATATTACCTGCCCACATTGTGATCTTAATGGGAAAATTTCCGAAGAGAAGTTGAGGGCCTCCGGCGGTAAGATAAAGTGTCCCCGGTGTAAGAAGACCTTCAAACCAGATACTATTGTTCCTGCGAAAGGGGTTCAGAAACCAATTCTCGATGAAATCAGACTTGATATTAATGACGAGGACATGAAATTTCTTGATGATAATGAGGTCAATTTAGAGGATGAGGAAGTGGTGGTAGGGGAAGAGGTGCTGGAAATCCTCGGAGAAGATCCCCTGGAGCTGGCGGAGGTCATAGAAGATGATGTGATTGACGAGAAGAAGAAACCGAAGGAGAAGAATAAGAAAGAAAAAAAACAGAAGAAGAAAAAAGAAAAGAAGCCAAAAGAGATGGGGACAGGCCTTGATCTTGAAAGCGATACAGTTAAGAGAGTTGTAAAGGAAAGGGGAAACATGGGGGCGAATAGTAAGACAGGGATTATAAGTCTCTTCTTGATTATATTTATGATTATTGTTACATATCCCTTAATTTCTGGCTTGAATTCTCTATATCAACCGTTTGTTGAAGAAAAGGAGTTTTTGGACGATTCTGCGGTTCTTTTAGGGGAATATCGGGAACTTAAAACGTTGTTAATGGAGGATATCCCAGACCCAATTTATATAGTTAAAATCAATGAAATGGCATATTCTTACAGGATGTATATTGAAAAATATGGTATTGAACCAAAGGAAAAAGCTAAGGACGACAAAAAGAATGGTTTTGTAAAAGAGGAAGAAACTAAGAGTGATGATAAGAAGGGTATTTTGTCAGAGGAAGAAGCTAAAAATGTAAATGGAATTGGTTCGCCAAAGGAGCAAAACAAACGTTTTTACGATC
>JAUWME010000355.1 GCA_030613285.1 Candidatus Zymogenus sp.
AAGATTGTTTTTTTGTAACACCCGCCCACCCCCGCATAAAAAAATTTACCTTCTAATACTATTGTACTTAATAAGCTAAATGTGCTATTATCAAACCATATCATTTTGGAGTTGTTATGAAACTAAAAGTTGTTGTTCACAAAGCCGAGGAAGGGGGATACTGGGCCGAGGTGCCTGCCGTACCGGGCTGTGTTACCCAGGGTGAAACCTGGGAAGAACTTCTCCCAAATATCTACGAAGCGGTAGAGGCCTGCCTCTCACTGGATACCGAGGAGATAGATATTTCCGATGAAGATGTGGTTTTGGAAATCGCAATATGAAAGGCATAGCAGGAAGGGATTTCACGAAACTGCTTGTAAAAAAGGGGTGGGAACTAAAAACTATTAAAGGAAGCCACCACATTTACATGAAAGAGGGCAGGAAAGAAAGGATAAGTGTACCCATTCACGGCAACAAAAACTTGAAAATAGGTCTCTTAAAAGCATTGATGAAGATTGCTGACATTGAGGAGAGTGAGTTGTAAACAAGACATCTGTACAAGATTGCCACCGGAGTTGCCAACTTGCGCAAGATTGTTTTTTTGTAACACCCGCCCAATCCCGCCCACCACCCTTCGGGTGTACTAATTCCTCGCAATGACAGTTTTTGCGGGCATCCTCCCCAGACCCCCCCTCCGCCCCGTCCTTAATGCCATTAATGATATTGCCATCGTCGGGGGATGTGGTTCGTATGGTGGACAGCAACGAATATAAGCGAAGGCAGTCACCACCGGGGATTAAGATCACCCCCAAGGCCTTCGGTAGAGACAGGAGGCTTCCCATCACTAATCGGTATTTGAAAAATTGAACGGTCGAAAAGCAAACTCATATACAGAAAAACTTTATATTGTGTTCAAGAAAATCGGATGCAACGCATTGGGGTAATTACATCTGGGCCAGATAGACCCCTATAATGTCGTTTAAGTCTCCCTCACCGTCATAATATATACTAACGATGGGAACTCCCTTTCTGTTTTGGATCTCTTGGAAAATGGAGCCGGTAATGGTTCCCGGCATACATCCGAAGGGAGCGCAATTAATAATGAGGGAGACTTTATTCTCCTTATCATCGATAAATTTTATTGTTCTCCCTATAGTCAAGATTGACTCCCCCTCGAAATTTAAGGGGAGATACTCTTTCCCACTGTCGATGATCTCTGAAATATCGGGCTCAATCCTGTCCCCAACCCACTTGTTTGCCTGTTCATACAACTTATGCTCAACTCCGCTGATATAGCTATTTTTTATCGACGCAGGAATCTCCTTGATTGCGCCGAACATTGAGCTGTTATTACGCCGTTTTTGCAAAAAGGAAGTGTAAAGAAACCATTCCGAAAGTGGCGCCAACCAAACCTCGCCGCCCATACTCTCGACGGTTTCGATTACCCGATCGTTGGTAAAAGAGTTGCATCGGACATAGATCTCACCAACTATCCCTACAAGGGGTTTTTTTGGCCCATTAACTTTTGGGACATCATCAATCTTTTTGAGGGATTTAATCCATTCGTAATCGAAATCCCCTCCCGTCTCAATAACTGTCGAAAGTCTTTCCACCTCCTCATTCAGTACCTTATCTGTCTCACCTGGATTAATTTCGTAGGGTGCGGTTTTACACCGAAGTTTCATCAAAATGTCAGATGCGATAAAGAGCTTCCAGACGTGCTTTCTCAAGGTTTGAGGCAGTCCTTGGTAAGAGTTATCCGCCGACGGATGCATGATTGGGACATCAGAATAACCGAGCTCATTCAAAATCATCCGATGCTTTAAGACAAACTGGCCAAATCGACACGGCCCACTTGTTGTGCCCATGAGAAAAGCGTGCTCCCCAGGCTTTGCATTGATCTCTCTCAACTTAGAAACAAATGCGCCAATGGTAACGACAGTGGGAAGGCATTCATTGCCAGATGTCAGTTGCCTTCCCACTTCGTAGGATTCGTCGGTCTCAAGGGGGAGTACCTTGGCGTCATAACCGAAGTTTCTAAACGCCGCCGCTCCCAGGCGCGTCCCGATGCTATGCATATTTGGTATCCAGATTGTCCTTCGCTTGAAATTGGTCTTTTTCATTGGGGGACTTTCAATTTTGGGAGACGTTGTTGGTACTGAAGCGTTGTTTATTACGTCTAGGAAGGCCTCGATCCTGGTGACATATCCCGCATCGGCGTCGTGCTCATCAAGGCCAAGAAACAGCATCGGCTTTTCATCGGCCAGAAATTCAGAATAAGTCTCAATAAAGCTGTCGGGGCCGCAGTTGAAGTTAGTGAAAAAGACGGGGTAGATCATCGGATTTTCTTGGGTTTGCTTTATTGCGTGGATTATCTTCTGGGGGTAATCCCAGTAAACATTTTCGAACTCCTCTCCCAATTCTTTCGGGTTGAAATTAATGTAATCGATGGGGATTACCGTGTGGCCCTTCTCGGCTATTTTTCTGACAAGATCAAGGTTTATACCGGTGTCCATTGTGTTGTATGGTCTCCCCAAAACAACAATTGCTGGTTTCTCCTCATCTTCGATTTCCTTGAGCGCCTTTTCTCCTTCCCGGGTACAGGCGGTTTCAAATTCTTCCTGAGATTCACAAGCGGCATCCCACGCATTTTTTATCTCACTTTTTCCAATGTTGAGTCTACCGCCGATACTTTTCAAAAGCTCATCCACCTGCCGTCCCTTTTTCCATCGAAGATCAACAATAGGGGTAATCAACTTTTCATAATTAATGCCGTGAAGCTCAAGAGCATTTTTTACAATTGAAGGGTAAGCCTGAACGTAAGGGCAGAAGTATGAATTTGAGGTGTATCTATTTGGTTTATTGCTCAGAGCGTGGGGAATAAGTACGTATTCCACATCGGTGGACTCAAAGGCCCAGCGGGCGTGCCCCAAGGCCGCCTTTACCGGGAAACAAAATTCTCCCCCGGTAATTTCCACTCCCAATGTTTTGATTTTCTGGTTGGTTGTAGGAGAGGTGATTAATCTATATCCCAACTCTCCAAAAAACCTCCTCCACATGGGCAGCAAACTATACATCGAAAGAGCCTTGGGGACAGCTATCTTCGGGGAGTCTTTTGGAAGATCCACCTTACCCGTTGTGAGCAAAAGCCTCTCCCGCGATTGAAAATGTCTGTATTCTCTAATTGATTTTTTCTTCTCGCCCGGTTCTCTTCCGCACATATACCCCCATGAAGGCACCTCGTCGGTTCCCTCAATTATGACTTTTGTAATCTCGCAGTTGTTGGTGCAGAGGTCACAACGTTCAGTCTTTAGCTCGATTTTCCGATTAATAAGGTCAAGACCCCGAAAATGCGTCTTCTGTCCCTCATCTTCCATCATGTCCTTAGCTATAAGGGCGGCTCCCCACGCGCCCATAACGTGGGCATAGGGAGAGACCACCATCTTGACTCCCAAAAGGTTCTCGAAGGCCGCCACAAGTCCCGAATTTCTTGCGGTAGCTCCCTG
>JAUWME010000107.1 GCA_030613285.1 Candidatus Zymogenus sp.
CTTGGGGGCTGCAATTTTGGCAAAGGAGACAAAGGAGAAGCTGGATATTGAAAAGACGGACACAAAATGACAAGATGCAACTGGGCAGTGTCGGATCTCATGGTTGAATACCACGACACAGAGTGGGGAGTTTTCACCACAGATGACACCGCCCACTTTGAGCACCTGAGCCTTGAGGGGTTCCAGGCGGGTCTCAGCTGGGAGACGGTCTTAAAAAAACGAAGAAATTTTAGAAAGCTATTTGCCGACTTTGATCCTGTGGTGGTCGTAAAATACGATGAGAAGAGGGTTCAGGAAATTTTGCAGGACAAGGGAGGAATCAGGCACGAGCAGAAGATCAGGGCGGTAATCAACAATGCGGCGAGGGTTCTTGAGATAAAGGAGAAACACGGCTCCTTTGGGCGTTTCCTCTTTGAAAGCTTCGGGGGCGAGATAAAAATAAACCGTTTTAAAAAAATGGGAGATTTGCCGCCGAAGACTGTGGAATCTGCAAAATTGAGTGCAGAGCTCAAAAAAATGGGCTTTAAGTTTGTCGGCCCCACCACAATCTACGCCCACCTCCAGTCGGTGGGTTTTGTAAATGACCACGTGGTAGATTGCTTCAGGTTCAAAGAAGTCCAGGCGGGGTATCCGAAGTGATTGTGTTTCAAAAGAATTCATAAAATAATTGAATTAAAAGGTTGCATTTAGTACAATAATTGGTTAGAATTAAGTATCGTTTTATCTCCGTTATTTTTTACTTGTAATACAATTATTTAAGAAAACTACCGCATATGACGCAATACGAAGTTCGAGACGCTATTTATGGATTTATTACTTTTACTGATTGGGAAAGGGAGATAATAAATAGTCCGATTTTTCAAAGACTAAGAAGAATTCGCCAGTTAGGTTTTACAGATATGGTCTATCCCGGTGCAATGCATACAAGGTTTGAGCATTCTCTTGGAGTTATGCATTTGGCAACTTTAATGTTTGACAACATAATAAAGAATGAAAAAAACAAGGCCGTTTTAAAAGAACATTTAGGAGACGAAGAAGCAGGGTTTGTTAAAGATAGACAATTGATAAGATTGGCTGCCTTACTTCACGATGTAGGTCATGCGCCTTTTTCTCATGCATCAGAAGAGATAATGCCAATAAACAGCAAAACTAAAAAGCATTTTGACCACGAGCATTATTCAACGGCAATAATTAAGGGTCCCTTAAAGGATTCTATTGAGAACAATCAATTCAACAAAACAAAACACAATATCAAAGCTGAAGAAGTCGCCGCATTACTTGAAGGGAATGCGGAAATCATTGGAGAGAAAATCTTTTGGAAGGAACTAATATCGAGTCAATTGGATGCAGACAGGGGGGACTACCTTTTAAGGGATTCTCATCATGCTGGAGTAAAATATGGCATTTATGATTATCCAAGACTGCTAAATACTTTAGCCCTTGGGATAAACCCTGAAGATAGCTCTATGACACTTGGTATAAATGAAGATGGATGGCAAGTGGCAGAGGCTGTGATTTTTGCGCGTTATCAGATGTTCACCCAAGTCTATTATCATAAAACAAGAATGGCTTACGACTATCATTTGTCAGAAATATTGAAATCATTTTTGTCTCGTGAATATGGCTTTAAAACGTTGCCATCTCCAGATAATATTAAGGATTTTCTTAGTTTGGATGATTATATTATATTCGATTATATAAAAAAACATCCTAAAATAGAAGACTGTAAAATTATTACAAATAGAAAGCACATTAGAAGAATCTACTCAACGCCTGAAATACCAAAGGATGAAGATGAAAACGAGAAGAATAACAAAATTGACAAATTAAAAAAAGAAGGCATCTGGTTTTTTGAAAGTGACAAAGCAAAAAAAATATGGTATAAACTGAGCAAAGAAGATAAGGAAAATAGTGAAATAATGATAATCGATACAGATGGTAATCTGAAACCTCTGTCTGAATATTCTCGTATCGCAAAAAATATTGGTGAAATAAAACAAATCTGTTTATATGTAAAATATGATGATAAAGAAAAAGCCAAGGAGGTACTTAAATAATGAAAGAGAACAGCATATTCAAAAATCCTGCCTTGATAGGATACTTAGTTGAGACAATGAACGAAAAAGATCCTGGAAAACAGGTAGGAAAAACAGTTATCCAAAAAATGATGTACTTTTTGACAAGGGAAGGTCATACGAATTTTAGTTACTCAATGCACCATTACGGCCCCTACTCGTCGGGAATATCCAGTGAACTCGGTACTGCAGCAGCGTCTGGAATTGTAAACGAAACTTGGCATAATAATGAAGGGTACTATATTAAAAGTGGACATAGAAAGGACGATTTTGTAAACCTTGTTTCTGAAGATGAAAAACAGGCTATAAATCAAATTGTCAAAAAGTTTGGGAAATTCAATGCAGTTGAAATGTCAATAATTGCAACAGCATTCTATATCAAAGAGAATTTTGATACTCAATATAGTGAAATAGCAGAAGTAGTTCACAGTTTAAAAAAGAATTTCTCTATATCAAAAATTAAAAATATCTTGGAAGAATTTCAAGAAGAACTTGAAAGCGAAAAATAGTTCCAGATACTGCTCTCATTGAAACCTGTCAAATAAATGGAGGCAGGTCATCTGAAACGATAGAATCAATTTAGACTTCTAATCAAACAAATCAATCCGAAAGGCCTTTAGCGTATTCAGCGCCGCCGCCTCCATCAGCTTCTCCGGAAAATCACCCCGAATCTCGGCTGCGGCCATCGCCGTATGCCTCACGTACGCTGGCTCGTTTCGCTTTCCCCGAAACGGCACCGGAGCCAAAAAAGGGGCATCCGTCTCAAAGAGGATTTTGTTGCTGGGAAGTCTCTTGACCACATCGTGGAGTTCCTTTGCCTTGGGAAACGTGACGACGCCGGGAATGGAGATGTAAAAATCTAAGTCCAGACACTTTTTTGCGTGCTCCCAGTCGCCGGAAAAGCAGTGAATTATCCCCGGTGTGTATGAACCCCTCCTCTCCGTAAGTACCTTCAGCACCTCGGCGTTTGCCTCTCTGTCGTGGATGACAACGGGAAGTTCCACCTCACCCGAAAGGTCAAGAAAATCGTAAAATGCCTTGTATTGTCTGTCCACGGGGGAAAGCTTTCTGAAGAGATCAAGCCCCGTCTCGCCAATCCCCACAACTTTTTTGTTATTAGATAGCTCCTTGATCCCGTCAAGCGTATTTTTTGTAACTGTCTTTGCATCGTGGGGGTGGACACCAACAACGGCGTAGATGTCGCTGTTTCTTTCGATCTTTTGGTTGGCTTCGGTATTTTGGTTAGATATTTCCACCGCTTTTTTTGAGGAGTTAAGATCAATGCCGATGGTAATTATTGCAGTGAGACCACCGCCACCCTTGTCAACATCGGCAAAGGCGCGGTCGATTACAGCCTCTCTGTCTTTGTTAAACTGCGGCAGGTCAAGATGTGCGTGGGAATCGATTAGCATCAGCTGAGCCTGCTTCCGGGGAGAAGCTCTTTTTCGATAGTGACGAGGGCAAGGCCCCCCTCGTCATCCACCACCGCAAGAACCATCCCCTGAGATTCAATCCCCATCAGCTTTGCGGGTTCAAGGTTTGCCAAGAGCACAACTCTTTTTCCCACAAGCTCGTCGGGGGAATAGTGCTTGCCAATTCCGGCAACGACTGTTCGCTCCTCCCCAATGTTGACCGTAAGCTTTAGCAGTTTATTCGATTTTGGGACAGCCACAGCATTGGTTACTACCCCAAGCCTCATATCGAGTCTTTTGAATTCATCGTAGGTAATCAAGCCACCCAATGGCAATTCAGTCTTCTGTTTTTTCCCCCACCTCCACCACCTCTTCTTATCCACCACAGCCACAGCCTCTTTGGCCGACACAGTTTGGGTCTCTTCCTCCACCTTCACCACAGACACAGACTGGGCCTCTTCCACCACTTTCTCACTATCTTTCACCAGTGCCTCACTCTTATCGACATCCACAGGGTCAACCCGCGGGAAAAGCTGGGATGCAGGCATCACCTGGGCACCGATGGGAAGTCCCCCCCAGCTCATCAATTCATCAAGCCGTTTGTGAGAAAAATCCGCCCTGACACCAATCATCGTCAGGATTTCCTCGGCAACATCCGGCATAAACGGGATGATTAGCGTTCCGATAAACCTCAACGTCTCAAGAATATTATACATCACTCTGGCAAGACGACCCTTCTTCGCTTCGTCCTTGGCAAGCTCCCACGGGGCGTTCTCCACGATGTAGCGGTTGCACTCCCCAACAAGGTCCCATATCTCTGCAAGGGCCTTGCTAAAAGCCAAGCTGTCCATCAATTTCGTGTATTGCGGAAGAACCCTCATCGCTGTGGATATCAGTCTATCATCAGAAGGATCCCCTTTCCCGCCGGGCGATGGGATTGTTCCCCCCAAATATTTCGTCGCCATGGAGAGGCTTCTGCTGACGAGGTTCCCAAGGTCGTTTGCAAGATCGGCGTTTATCCTTGCAACCATGCCCTCTTCAGAAAAGGTGGCGTCAAGCCCGAATACCATTTCCCGCATTAAATAGTAGCGAAAAGCATCGAGACCGTACTTATCCTTGAGCGACAGGGGAGCCACGATGTTTCCCAGAGATTTACTCATCTTTGACTCATTCACGTTCCAGTAGCCGTGTACGTTAAGATGCTGATAAGGCTCGATTCCGGCGGCCTTAAGCATTGTTGGCCAATAGATTCCGTGGGGCTTTATGATGTCCTTTGCAACAAGGTGTTCAGCGACGGGCCAGAATTTTTTGAAATTATCGCCATCGGGAAACCCAACACCGGTCAGGTAATTTATCAGGGCGTCAAACCAAACGTAGGTGACATATTTTTCATCAAAGGGGAGTTCAATCCCCCAATCAATCCTCGACTTTGGTCTGGAAATGCAGAGGTCTTCCAACGGTTCTCGCAGAAATGCCAATATTTCGTTCTTGTAACGTTTTGGGCGGATGAATTCGGGATTATCATTGATGTGTTTAATAAGCCAGTCTTGATACTTGCTCATCTTGAAAAAGTAATTTGACTCTTCGATATACTCCGGCTTCACCTCGTGATCGGGGCATTTGCCATCGACAAGTTCCCTTTCCACATAGAACCGCTCACATCCGGTGCAGTACAGCCCGCCATAACTTTCAAAATAGATATCCCCTGCATCGTAGACCTTTTGCAGGATAAGTTGAACCACCTTTATATGATCCTCATCTGTGGTTCTTATAAAATAGTCATTTGAGATTTTCAGCTCTGGCCAGAGGGCCCGAAAGAGGCCGCTTATCTCGTCGGCATACTCTTTGGGCGAAATCCCCTTTTCTTCTGCCGCCCGTTTGACTTTGTCCCCGTGCTCGTCAGTGCCAGTCAGAAAGAAGGTCTCGTAGCCCATGAGTTTCCGATAACGAGACAGGACATCTGCAACTATTGTCGTGTATGCGTGCCCGATGTGCGGTTGGGCATTGACGTAATAGATTGGCGTTGAGATGTAATAATCTTTTTTTTCGGTCGTCTTCTCGATTGTCATAAATATACCTCTTTTTCCAAAGTGAATTGACCGTCGCTATCACAAAGTTTCCCGACCCGTCGAAATTCTTAAATGATATATAATATCTCTCTTTTTATATAATTGAGCGTAAACTGATACGCTTCAAACTTACCTTTTAGACTCACCTTTTAAACTCGCCTTCTAAACTCACATATTCTTCTAACTTACCCTGCAGCCAGACCAGCACTTTCATATATCAATGTCTTTCAGCGAATCGACCTGTATCTCCTTTTCCGTACCGTCGTCCTCCAGCACCACAACAATGGTGTTGCCAAGGATATTCTGTCGAATCACTTTCCCCATTCCTTCGGGGGTATTAATTCGTTTTCCGACTTTCGGCATATCCTTTTTCATTTCCAGATACGTCTCGTATTCAAATTTTAGGCAACACATCAATCTTCCGCAGACCCCTGATATTTTTGAGGGGTTCAGGGAAATATTTTGATCCTTTGCCATTTTCACAGAAACGGGCTCGAAAGAAGTCATGAAGGTATTACAACAAAGCTCTCTCCCGCACGATCCGATCCCCCCAATCAACTTTGCCTTGTTCCTCACACCAATCTGACACATTTCGATTCTTGTTCTAAACTTGGAGGCAAGGTCCCTGACCAACGTCCTAAAATCCACCCGCTCATCTGCAGTAAAATAGAAGATTATTTTGCTTCCATCAAAGAGGTATTCCACGTCCACCAGATTCATATCAAGCGCGTGCTTTTCAATACAAGATTTACAATATACCTTGGCCTCAATCTCCTTTTTTTGGTTTTCCTCTTCCTTATTGATATCATCTTCAGATGCAATCCTCATAAGCGGCTTCAACGGGTGTGCGCCTTGCTTCTCTTCAGTACTCTTTGGCAGCACAACAACAGTTCCAATGACCAACCCCCGCTCTGTTTCCACCAATACCTTTTCCATCAACTGAAGCTCAAACCCTTCGGCATTGAAATGATATACTTTTCCGGCACCGCGAAACCTAATCCCTACAACTTTTTTCATATTTTTACGTCTTAAATATTTTTATTGCAATATTGAATATTATATTCATCTTGTTGAGTTTGCCTCAATGTCAGCATAGCTTTCTTGTCACCTCTGATATTTTAGTTCGGTGAGCCTTATAAATAGTTTTAGGAAAGCCAATCGCATATTGACATTTATCCCCCTCAAATACAGTTCAGTAATCTCTTCTGTTGCTTCAACGCTTTTAATGAGGAAACTATGCCCCGTCTTCGACCAACCATTTCCCCATTTTTCAATTAGGTCTCGATTGACAATGCTTTCGGAATTCCCCGTCAAGTTGTAGATAAGCACATCTCTGTACCAGAGTTTTATCATATCGAGGATTTCGGGAATTTTTGTTTTATTTTTTGGTTGTGCTATTTCCTGTGACAATTCATCGATTATTTGTGGATCGTTCAATTTCATTTTAGACAATTTTTTAATGGTACTTTCTCTTAGTTTTAGAAACTCGCCCTCCATCAGAAATTCTGCTCTGGAGACGCTGCCCCGGCAAAGGAGCGATGCCTCATGCACTTTTTCGGTTGCGCCTTTGCTTTTGACAATCTCAACAATTTCTTCAGGGGTGAGGGATGCGAACCTCACTTTTTGGCATCGAGAGATTATTGTCGCTGGGAGGCTTGAGGCCCTTGACGTGATTAATATAAAATGGGCGCCAGATGGCGGCTCTTCAAGCGTTTTGAGAATCGCCGCAAACGCCCCATCGCTCATTT
>JAUWME010000284.1 GCA_030613285.1 Candidatus Zymogenus sp.
AGTTCAAGTAACATCCGGGCAAACATTTCCGGGCGATTTCCTACCTTGAGGTGCCAGTGGGATTTTCTGGCGCCCACGATGGCACCGAAGAGGTTTTTTACAGCCATAGTCATTATCATCTGGCCATGAGTCTTCAGCTTCGGGACGTTGATGATTTTATCCACCTCGGTTATTTCTCTTGCCACTCTAAATGACTTAAACATCCCATGGGGATTGTGGAGGTCTACGGGTTCATCAAACTTTAAGGTTTTTAAACCATATTTCTTGATTATCGGGGCGAACCCCCCTTTTTGGATGCAGGCATTAAGACTCCCCATGGCGGGACTGTCGCCGATCATTGGAGTGCCACCGGCATCGATGACAAGCCTCACCACAGCTTCGACCACGGCGGGGTGTGTCTGGACGGCCTTTTCGGGAGGTTTTGCCGACAGCATATTTGGTTTTATGAGGACGCTTTCTCCTTTTGACACGAATCTTTCCATTCCCCCCAAAAGGTTCACTGATTCCTTAACATGTTGGTAAACATCATCGCTGTTGTAGTCGTTGCATTTTGTTACAGATACTTTCACTCTCTTTTCCCCTTTGGGCATTGATACTCCTCCTTTTCTCGCTCCATATTTTGCTGTTTAAGATATCACATCATTATAAGATTAGTCAACAAAGAGGTTTGCATGTCATTTAAAACAGGGCGATAAGAAAGACACCAGAAAGCATAAGTGCTCCTCCCAGGAACCTTTCGGTGAAGTGCGACTCGCCAAAAAATATCCAGCCGATGATTATTGCAAAGAGGAAGCTTGTACGTTTTACCGAGATCATGTAAACGGCCTCAACCATGCTGATTGCTTTAAAATGGGTCAGGTAGCTCATAGCACCGAAGAATCCTATCAATAGTACTAACTTATAGTTGTTTTTAATTTCGAGAATAGATTCTTTTACGGGGGGGGCAAGAAATATGACAAATGGGATGAGGACTATTGAGATAGTTACAATATAAAAAGACCCAAAGAATTCCAGAGAGGAGAGGAGTATCGCCCTTTTCCCCAGAACAGATGTGAAACTGAAGGCTAAGGCAGCGCCTATCATCATAAGAGAGCCTTTTTCCCGACCTATCGCCCTGATTGGCGCAAATATCCCCTCCTTGATTGCGTGGGAGTTTAGCAGGTATGCGCCAGCAGTTATCAGTAGAATGCCGCAAAAGCCAATAAAGGATACCTTTTCTCCGAGGAGGATATAACCTGTGAAGATTACAAAGGGAGAGGTGAAGGAGACAAAAGGGAGTGTAATTGAGAGGGGTGATGTCTTAATTGCGGTAACGTAGAGAAAAACAGCGATGATTTCAAGGGGGACAAGAAAAAGGAGAGTAATGTAAAAATCTATTGACAGCTTTGGTATTTCAATAAATGGGAAGAGAAAAGCTATAAAAGGGACGATTGCTGCCCATCTCAGAAAACTCAAAAGGACTGTTCCGATTTCGTCGGATGCTTTTTTGCAGAACGCATCATGGGCAGCCAGAGTGATTGCGCAAAAGAGGGTTATTAATATCCAGGACATCCGCTATTTATGTACCTCGACAGTTTCAGAAGCCTTCTCTTTGACAATCCCCTTTCTGAAATTCTCAACACAATCGCCGCTGCAGAAATAGTATGTCTCTCCCTTAATCCGCTCTTTAAAGGCATCACCCCTGGGGAGATAGACACCGCAGGAGGGGTCTTTCACCATGACGTCGTCCACCCTGACCCCGTCCTTTGTTATGGTTTCCTTTTTTTCCTCATCCTTATTCTTTGGCACAAAAGCCCTGAAGGCGCGGTATGCAAAAAAGGCGAGTATTGAATACAGCAGAAACCTGAAGAATCCAGCAATCATAAAACCTCCTATGATATTTGAAGTTTTAGTATATCATCTAAATGGGTAAATGTAAACAGGGGAGGGGAGAATTGAAGAACAATTGATGTGATTTGTAGAAAAATATATATGATGCATTTTTTTGTTGATTACTTTCATAAAAGTATGATATTATATGATATCAGTAACTATTATTTTTGGAGGAAAAAATGAGATTTAATGCACCGAAAAAAATGACATGGTGGATTGCGTGCACACTGCTCATACTGGGCGTTGTTGCCTTTCTTTTACCATTACTTGGTGTGGGCTTGCCGTGGGTATGGTTACCTACGCTCTTCTTCTTCGCCTCAGCGGTACTTTATGCAGCAGCCACTGCATTGAAGGGGTTGTAGTTTAAAGAGATAAAAAGAGAAATAAATAAAGTGTGTCTAAAAGGCACACTTTATTTACATTGGATGTTGCCAAATGTATATAGGGGCATATACATTTACTGTATGACAGCGATATTTTTGATGAAAAAAAATCATTTTTCTCTTGATTTTTCTTTAAAAGTATTATAAATTTCGACTAATGTGTAACAATTTTTGGAGGAAAGAATGAAAACAAACGCACCAAAATTCATTACTTGGGTAATCGGTTTGGTCTTGCTGATTCTGGGATTTCTCGCAATATTTGTTGGTGAGCTAAATATTGGTATCCCCGTTCTCGGCGATCTCAAAACGCTCTGTCTCCTTGCCTCGGCTCTCCTTTTGACCATTGCTACAATGGTAAAAGGGCTATAGCAAGGGAACTGTCGGGGCTACTGGTAATATTCTAAAAGTGGGCTGTTAGAGTTGTTGGAAATTATAAGGATGTTATTGTGGAGATGGTAAAAACATCCATATAGCAATTATAAGGCGTTAGTTACTAACGCCTTTTTTTTGTTTTGATGGTTGATATGTATAATGTATTTACTAAAAATAAATGTTCTGTTGAACGATTTTAGTGGCAAAAGAGGGGAAAGCATGTATAATAATCTTTCTCTTGAGACCTGATTGAAATTGGGTTTGAAAGGGGAGAGAAATGAGAGATTTAAAGCAATAAATAATTGTAAGGAGATACTGTTATGATGATATATATCAATTTTCCAAAGAGGATAAAGCAAATCCAGGATGAGCTAAAAGCTAAAGGGGTTGATGTCCTTGTGGCAACAAGACTAAAGAGCATCACTCATTGGTCGGGGGGGTTTGTCCCATGGAGGAGCGCCATGATCATACCCGCCGAGGGAGAGCTCCAATTGATAACACCCCTTCTCGATTACGCCCGTCTGCAGGAGGAGTGCTGGCTTGACAACGTTGCCGGGTACGGGGCGCTTCCGGGGATTGATTTTATTGATATGATCAAAATGAGAATCAACGAGATTGGACAAGACGGGGGAACCATCGGTTACGAAGACGGCACGACGAACTACCTCCCTGAGGGTTTTATCACAAACTTCGAGCTGGAAGCGCTAAAGGGGGCGTTTCCCAAAGCGGAGTTTGTAAACGCCACAGAAATCACCGACAAACTGTGTTTGGTAAAAGAGCCAGAAGAAATCAGGCTGATGAGGCAAGCCACAGCAATTGTGGATAAAGCGCACGAGGCGGTGAGAAATGAACTCAAGGTTGGGATAAGCGAAAAGGAGATTGCCGGAATTGCGGAAAAAGTGATGAGAGATGCCGGAAGTGAGTTCGCTTGGACGTTTACAGGGGGCCAGGAGATAGCCTCCGGCCATCGCACAAGCTGGCCCATGGGAGGCTGCACGCCGGCCACCGATAAGCTGATTCAGTACGGTGAATCGGTAATGGTCGATCTTCACGGGATGTATGGTCTCTTCCTTGGGGACGTGGCCCACAACTACATAATGGGAAATCCCACGAAAGAGCAGTCGGAGGTGATAAAGGCATTTACAGAGACGAGTTATAAGGCCATCGATGAGATGCAGCCGGGAAGAAGCCTCAAGGAGGTAACTCTCACCGTACACGAATTTGTAAAAAAGAACGACTGGGAGGCATGGATGCTCCCCGGCTATGGCCACGGCATCGGGCATTTGGGAAACGAGTGGTATCCCTGCGTTGCAGAAAATCCATCACCCGGAAACAACGAACCAGACTACATACTGGAGCCGGGATATATGCAGATGATGGCGATTGTGTGTAACCGTCCGGGGGTATGCGGATTCAGGTTGGAAAGACCCCTGGTGATTACCGAGACCGGAAACGAGGTACTATCTAAACTTCCCATAGAGCCGGGGTATGTTAAGCTCGACGAAAGTTTGAAGTTTAGGGATCGCTGAGGTTTACGTGGATGTAGAATGTAGAGATTTTTAAAAAGTAGAGAAAAAGATTAAAGGGGCCGTTTTTCGGTCCCTT
>JAUWME010000375.1 GCA_030613285.1 Candidatus Zymogenus sp.
GAGATTTCTCCCAGGAAGAGGGAGAGATAACGGCGACACTTAAAATCAAGCGGAAGGTTTTAAAGGAGCGCTACGGCGACATTATTGAGTCCATGTACGAGGGCGGGTAGCGGGGCTATTGTGGTTGTCGGGGGGGGTATATTACTAAAGGTGAGAGTCAATTCTTACTGAATGTGTTTTGCAGTTTCAGAGAAACGTAGTTTTACGCAAAAAATCTTTTTACGCCTCACTTTGTCATTGCGCGCGCCGGCTGGGAGCGCGGCAATCTCCTTTTCCACTGTAACCAAAAAGCATATTGAGATTGCTTCGTCGCTCTCCCGCCTAAATGGCGGGTTTGCTACTCTTGAATAACATTAAAGGGATTCCCGCTTTCCAAGGGAACGACATATACTGTCATCCTCAGCTTGACTGGGGATCCAGATTGATATCTACTAAGTTTCCGCTTTCCAAGAGAACAACATTATGATTTTATTTTAGCCTGGATTCCCGTTTTCACGGGAATGACAGATAATTGCTTCGTCACCTTGCTCCACCTTGTCATTCAAAGCTTCCGCAGGGAGCGCGGCGGTATTCTTAGATGAAGTATATTCTTAATAGTTCTATCCCTGCAGGACAAACCCCTGTGGGACAATCTCTTTTTGATTCACCTTAAAATAAAAAAACCGCTGATTTGCCAGGCTGGCTCAGCGGAAGCCTTTTTATATTCTACTGCCACTGGCAGAGAACAACTATAATATACCCCTATTTAGTAGTATTGTCAATTAAAATTTCATAATGTTTTACTCCCCCCGCCACCAGAGTTGCCAACTCGCCTAAGATTGCCGCGTCTTAAATCCTTCTTGCGAAGGATTTACTCCTCGCAATGACAGTTCTTTTGAGTATTTGCTGCCACCCACACCCCCACCGCACCACCAACCGACTGATTGAATTACATCGCGGGGCGACCAGCACTAATCACCACCACCCCCGAACTTCACGTGCTTCCCGATGAGGGAGGCCCGATATTCTCCAATCCCCTTTACCTTTTTCAAATCATCGATATTAAAAAAGGGGCCGTGCACATCACGGTAGTCTATAATCCAGCCGGAGATCTTCTCGCCAATGCCGGAAATCATGGCCAAGTCCTGGGCTGTGGCCGTGTTGATATCAAAGGGCAGGCCTAAAATAAATAGCTTTCTTGCAGATAGGGGAGTGGCAACATTGACCAAGTTTGTGTCAACGTTAGAGATTGACACTAAATCACCATCGGGGAGATTTGCATCGTGGGCCTTCGGGGCAAGGGTGTCACTCAACGGTGCATCTTTTGGCGGGATATTTATTTTCTCATTGTGGGCGATTATAGCAATTTCATCCATCGCACCTATCGTATCCGGCGCAACCATTGACATTTTATCCAACCCAGAGTGGTAGTTCACATCGATGACAATAGAAGAGATGGCGACATAGCAAATGATGATGGAGGCTACAATCAAGATTCCATCCCGGTACCTGTTAAGACCATCGCTGATGTCATCGTAAATATTCTTATCAATATTTTTATCGACCCCACCACCCCGGCTCTTCATCGCCTCCTCCCGGAATTTCTAATTCTCGCCTATTGACCCTATTGACTAATTGCTTGCCTCTTCTTTTCATCCTTATAGAGCTTGTACTCAATACTGTCAACCAACGCCGTCCAGCTTGCCTGAATGATATTCTCGTGGACGCCCACTGTCTCCCAGGATTCCTCGTTGTCACCAGATTCAATGAGAACCCGAACGGTGGCAGCGGTGGCATTTTCTGTAGTAAGCACCCTCACCTTGTAATCTAAGAGCTTCATGTCGGCAAGCTCCGGGTAGAATTTCATCAATGCCTTTCTGATTGCATTATCAAGTGCATTGACGGGGCCGTTTCCATTAGCCGCCGTATGCTCAATTCGCCCATCCACATCAATCATGACAGTAGCCTCAGAGAGGGGTTCAATGTCCGTCTGTCGCCTCTCCACAATTATCCGAAAGCCCCGAAGCCTGAAATACGGCTTGTAACGACCAAGGGTTCTGTTCATCAAAAGCTCGAAGGATGCGTCAGCGCCCTCAAACTGGTACCCTTTTTCCTCAAGATCCTTGACATTTTTGACAAGCTCCTTTGCCCCTTCCTCTTCTGAGGTGAGGTCAATGCCAAATTGTTTTGCCTTGAACTTGATGTTGGAAAGCCCCGACTGGTCACTCACTAAGATGCGCTGCTTGTTTCCCACAAGGCTGGGATTTATATGCTCGTAAGTAAGAGGATTTTTGGCAACAGCGCTGGCGTGAATCCCGCCCTTGTGGGCAAATGCGCTGTCTCCCACGTATGGGTTGTGCTTGTTGGGAACCCGATTAGCCATCTCGTCAACGAATCTCGACACCTCTTTCAATTTCCCCATCTGTCGATCAGATATGCACTCGATATCCATCTTAATCTTAAGGTTCGGGATGATGGAGCAGATATCTGTGTTTCCGCAACGCTCACCCATGCCGTTTATCGTTCCCTGGGCCTGAACCGCCCCCATTTGAACCGCAGCCAATGTGTTTGCAAGGCCAAGTCCATTGTCGTTATGACAGTGGATTCCAAAGGGGGTTTTCACTTCACTTTTCACCCTCTCGATGATTTTCTCAAGCTCCCAGGGCATCACTCCGCCGTTTGTATCGCAAAGGACAAGGCAATCCACACCCGCATCTTCTGCCTTTTTTAGCGTCGCAAGGGCAAAATCTGGGTTTGCCTTAAACCCGTCAAAAAAGTGCTCAGCGTCAAAGAAAAGCTCCCCGGTTTTACCCTTGAGGTATGCAAAGGTATCGTAAATCATATCGAGATTTTCGGCAAGTTCAATTCCCAATGCCTGAGTCACGTGGATGTCCCAGCTCTTCCCAACGATGGTAAGGGCATCGGTCTTTGCATCCAGAAGTGCTTTTATCTGCTCATCGTTTTCCGGCGTCTTGCCGGAGCGTCTTGTGCTTCCAAAGGCCACTAACTTTGCGATGTTAAACTGGCTGCTTTTGATACCCTTAAAGAATTTGCTGTCCTTCGGGTTTGCACCGGGCCAGCCACCTTCGATGTAATGAACGCCCAATGCATCAAGCTTTTTTGCGATTTTTACCTTGTCGTCAACACTAAAGGCAACATCCTCGGCCTGAGCGCCATCCCTAAGAGTCGTGTCATATATCTTAACAAGTCTCATAATTGTTATCCTAATATTCTTCCGTCAAAGTATCTGAAGTCTCTTTGTCCAAACCAAAGGCCTTATGAAGCACCC
>JAUWME010000539.1 GCA_030613285.1 Candidatus Zymogenus sp.
CCCGGTAATCCACAAGGTTCCTCAGGTGAGGTTTGCAAAAAAGGCAGAGGACATTGGCGCCGACGCCGTAATTGTTGTAGGCTTTGAGTGCGGCGGTTACATTGGCCAGGCGGAAATTACAACCCAGATATTGGTAAACAAAGCGTCAAAGGTCCTTAACATCCCCGTAATTGCGGGGGGCGGAATAGCGGACGGCAGAGGTCTTGTGGCTTCCCTCGCCCTTGGAGCGGAGGGGGTCTTAATGGGAACGAGGTTCTTGGCATCCGATGAGGCTTCTATCCACAAAAACTTCAAGGAGTGGATAGTAAACGCCACGGAAAACGACACCACGGTGCTTTTAAAATCGATGTCAATTTCTGTCAGGTCAATAAAAAACGAGGCGGCAAATAAGCTCAGAGAGATAGAGGCCAACGGAGGTTCCCTCGAAGAGATATTTGCCTTTGCCTCCGGCAAGATGGGTAAAGAGTCAAACGAGAAGGGAGACGTGGAGTCGGGCCTGATATCTATGGGAGAGGGAATTGGACTTATCGATGACATCAAGACCATAAACGAAATAGTAAAAGATATTATCTCCGAGGCCGAGGAGGTTATGGGAAGCCTCAATAAAACTTTTAAAATTGCCTAAAAGCAAGATGCTTTTAACTTTACACAAATAATTTTTTTATTCTGGAGGTTTATTATGCTTATCGGTGATCTGATTACAAGGGCTGCGAAGTGTTTTCCTGACAAAGAGGCGGTTGTATTTGAGGGCACGAGGCTCACCTACAAAGAATTTAACGAGAGGACAAACCGGCTTGCCCATGCCCTTCTCAAAATGGGAGTAAAAAAGGACGAGAGGGTGGCGGTTGTCTGCCACAACTCAAACCAATACGGAGAAATTCTCTTTGCCTTGGCCAAAGTCGGGGCCGTCTCCACAAATCTAAACTGGCGTCTCTCTCCCAAGGAGCTCGCCTTTCTGATAGATGACTCAGAAGCTGATATTGTTTTTTTCTCCAAAAGATTCGAATATCTATATGAACCGATGAAGGAACAACTTCCAAAAAAGCTCAAATACATCGCCGTTGACGGCAAAATCGATGATAAGATGATGGACTACGAGGAGTTGATATCCAAATACTCGACAGATGAACCGAAGGTCGATGTGTCAATGGACGATACTGTCCTGCAGCTATATACAAGCGGAACGACGGGTCGCCCGAAGGGAGTCATGCTGACCCATAGAAACATGATGGCAAACTCAATGAACACTATCATCGAGATGGAGATGACAAGAGATATGAACGTACTGGGGCTGCTGCCAGTTTTTCATATCGCCATCTTTGTGCTTATCAACCTCGTCATCATCGGTGGAAAGGTAACGTTTATCCACTCGTTCGATATCCCCACAGTCCTTCAAACAATGCAAGACGAAAAGATCACAGCCGTTGGATTTACCCCGGTGATATTCAAGTTTCTCCTTGAGCACCCCGACATAGAAAAATACGATTTAAGCTCCCTAAAACAGGTAATATACGCCACGGCCCCCATGCCCGTCGATTTGTTAAAGCGTTCCATGGAAAAGTTTAAATGTGACTTCATCCAGTTTTTTGGGATGACAGAGACGAGTCCCACACTCACCATGCTCATTCCTGAAGACCACG
>JAUWME010000070.1 GCA_030613285.1 Candidatus Zymogenus sp.
AGTTTAATCGCATCAGCAGCGCCTTCAATCAAAACAAAATCCTCCGGTTTTGAAAGATAGTCCACCTCCACATTAATCGTGCCGTCTCGGTCTAAGAAAACCGCTCTTCTCTTTCCCGCATCCATCATAATCAAACCTTACTTTTTTTTGTTTCATCGATGCCAAGCCCAGCGACCAACATATTCACCATATTCAATATTGCTTTGTCTCCAGTTGCAACAATGGACATGACAAGGGCAGAAAGAGGAATCCTCCATTTGATATCTCTTGAAATCCTCGCAAAATCCTTTTCGGTTGTAACCACCATCTCGGCATTG
The DNA here is from genome assembly GCA_030613285.1 of Candidatus Zymogenus sp. Taxonomy (GTDB): domain Bacteria; phylum Desulfobacterota; class Zymogenia; order Zymogenales; family Zymogenaceae; genus Zymogenus. The sequence goes on from JAUWME010000070.1 coordinate 318, forward strand.
TAAAGCAGTGCCATCCTCTCTATCACCTTAAAGTCGTCGTCAGAAAAAACATAGTGATCCGAAAAAGGTAGCTCATAAACGACTATCGCCCCAAGGTCTTTAAGGACACTGAAAAACGCATCGGGCCTTTGAATCCCCGAAAACGCCAAAACCCTTTTTTTATGAAGAACATCTTTGGGAAACGTCTCCCCTGTAAATCCCAAAACCCTGTCCGGAAAAAGCGCGCTTTTAACAACCGGGATATCATCTACCAAATATCGTTTTAGCCCCTCCAAAAGACCCGTTGTGTCAAGGTCGGATTGCTGGGATTTGCTATTTATCCAGACAACGTCAGCCCTCCCTGACGCCCTCAGTGGCTCCCTCAGTGGCCCAGCGGGGAGCATCAGCCTGTTTCCAAAGGGGTTCTCTCCATCAACCACAAGAATGTTCAAGTCCCGTCTCACCTTCAGGTGCTGGTACCCGTCATCCATGATGATGACATTAACATCAAAAAGCTCCACAGCGGCCTTTCCAGAGTTCACCCTGTTTGGCCCAACAATAACGGGAACTCCACTCAGTCCCTTTAAATCCATTAATTTATTGGCTGTCATCAACGCTTCATCCGGCGCCTCACCGGGGGAGCACCTCACCCCCTCCCTATCGGAAACCACCAGATAATCCCCTTTGACCTCAAATCCGTACCCCCTGGAAATTACAGCCACAGAAATTCCGGCCGCCACAAACATCTTGGCCAAATGAATAACCACGGGGGTTTTCCCAGAGCCGCCGGTGGTGAGATTCCCGACACTGACAACGCATACCGGAAGTTTCTCTGATTTAAAAAAACCCACCCTGTAGAATAAAACCCTTGCCGCAGCGATGAATCTAAAAATAATGGAAGCCAAAAAGAGGGGAAACAGCACAACAATGACGATGGGCCTCCACCTCGGATTCTCATAAATCAAAGTGAAAAGCCGAAACAGCTCTGACTGCATCCTACCACTCATTTTTCCACTGCCCCGTCAACAAATGGGAGGAGAATCTCGACGCATTTTGCTGTTGCACCCCGGTTTTTCTCTACCACAAAATATGCGCCCTCTCCCGCCTTTGTTGCAAAGTTTTCATCTACCATCAATTTTCTTGCAATCTCCACCATCTCATCCACTGAGGCAACCACAAACCCACCCCCGGCATTGATCAAATCCTTTGAGATTTCCGGGAAATTATCCATGTATGGCCCAAAGATGGGAGCCCTCCTCACAGCCGCCGGCTCCAGTACATTGTGCCCCCCTATCCCCTTTACAAGGCTTCCGCCGATAAAGACGACATCGGCAACCGCCATGAGCATTGGCAGCTCCCCGATTGTATCCAACAGGAGGATGTCGACATCTTTTGTGATGGCCCCTGCCGAGCCACCTGCAAGGTCGCTCCTTTTAATGTATTTTGCACCCACCCTCTTTAAAAGGGACTCAACCTCTTCGATTCTGTTTAGATGCCGCGGCGCTAATATTAAAAATGGCGGAAATTGTGAGGTGGATTTACCACATAATTCCTTGAGCTGAGAAAATGCGTCGAGAACTATCTCCTCCTCTCCCCTTCGTGTACTGCCGGCAAGAAAAACTTTTCTTTTGATATTTCCCTTGATATTGGAAATGAATTTTTTAATATCCCCCTTCAGCTGCCCATGCTCATAAACCATGTCGTACTTGATGTTTCCAGAAACAAAAACGTTTTTCGGCAAACATCCAAGATCGAGATACCTCTCCCGATATCCATCAGACTGAGAGACGATGGCCGAAAGGCGAGAAAGGACTCCCCCGGCAAAGGAGTTTAATCTCTTGAAGCTCCGGTGTGTAGATTCTGACATCCTGCCGTTCACAAGAACGGTCGGTATCTCCAAATTTTTAGCAATCCTGATAAAGTTCGGCCATATCTCCGCCTCGATAAAAACAACGGCCATGGGTGAAACCCGCCTTAATGCGCGCTTTACTGCCCAAGGGAAATCGAAGGGGAAATAAGCCACGGGAATGTCGGGGAGGGATTTTTCTGCAATCGATCTCCCGGCCGGGGTGTTGACGGTCAAAAAGATTGGAAGATCGGGGGTCTTTTCTTTGATGGTTTCAATTAGTGTCTTTGCAACCATGACCTCCCCCACAGACGCGGCATGAAGCCAGAGGGGTTTTTCTAAAGAAACATTAATATTTGAAGCAATATCGATATCCCCAAATCTCTCCCTAAAATTCTCCCTCCCCTCTTTTTCCTTAATAAGTTTTGGGATGTAGTAAAAAAGCGCCAAGGGAGCAAGGAGGGTGTAAAGGATAAAATATCCTTCATCGCCTGTAACTTTCCCTTTGATTTTCATATCCTCCCACTTTGTCTTTAATGCACTGGAAAAAGATATGGCCATGCCGGCGCAAACCATCCCAAGAAGGGCCCCGCCCAAAGTGTCTAAAGGATAATGAACGCCCCCGTAAACTCTTGAGAGCGCCACCATTATGGCTGTGGGGATTAGAATGAAGGTAGTTTTGGGATAAAACCATCCCAAAACGGCAGCTATTGCAAAGATGTTGGCGCTGTGGGACGATGGAAAGGAAAACGACGAGGAGTAACCCCATTGCTTCAATACATTGACGTTTTCAAGGATATGATACGGTCTGGGTCTTGCGATCGTGCTTTTGAGCCCATAGAAGCTTATCGTGTCAGCAAGTCCAACGGCGGCCCCGACAATCAACATTATCCACAACGCCTTCAGCCTCCATTTATAGAGGGCAAATACACCGAAGATAACCAATGGCAATATAAAAAAACCAAAGTCGGAGAAGTAGGGCATTACCTTGTCCAGCAAGGGGGACTTAAGCCCGTGGTTTATCAAATAGAAAAGGGAGAGGTCAAGTTCGAGAAGGCGGTCTAACATGAATGACAACTCTACTAAACAATAAATAACTAATTTATCGAGGGCCCCAAAGTGTCAACGAGCTTCATACGTTGGGTTCTTTTTTTTGTATCGGTGGCAGAGTTTTTGTTTTACTCTGTCACAGCCTTTGGGACATCCATATCTCTAAACTGCATATCGTAGAGTTTTTTGTACTCACCGCCCTTGGCCAAAAGCTCCTCGTGGGTGCCCCGCTCAATAATCTTACCGTTTACCACCACCATAATCCTGTCCGCATGTCGAATGGTGGAAAGCCTGTGGGCGATGACTAAGGTCGTCCTCCCCTTCATAAGATTTTCCAGAGCCTTCTGGACTTCCTTTTCAGATTCAGTGTCCAGAGACGATGTGGCCTCGTCAAGTATTAATATCGGGGCATCCTTTAAAAGCGCCCTGGCAATGGAGAGCCTTTGGCGTTCGCCGCCGGAGAGCTTTGCCCCACCCTCCCCAATAAATGTATCGTATCCATCGGGGAGCTGGGTAATAAATTTATAAGCGTTTGCGGCCTTTGCGGCTTCATCAATATCGCTCTCGGATGTGTTCAGATTTCCGTATGCAATATTGTTTCTGATGGAATCAGAAAACAAGATTGTCTGTTGGGTTACAATTCCAATCTGGGAACGAAGAGATTTTAACGTCACGTCCCTAACATCAACTCCGTCAATAAGTATCTGCCCCCCTGTAACGTCATAAAAACGGGGGACTAAATTTACCAGAGTGGTTTTCCCGCCACCGCTCATACCCACAAAAGCCACCACCTCACCCACCTTGACGTTAAGGTCAATGTTGGTAAGTACCGGTACTTTATCGTAGGAAAATGATACGTTCTTAAACTCTATCTCCTTTTTTACCTCAGGAAGCAAAATCGCATTTTCTGCATCAACGATATCTGCCTTCGTATCCAGCACATCAAAAATCCTGACGGAAGCGGCGATGGCCTCCTGGATGCCGTTGTTCAACCTCGACAATGCCCTGACGCTCGGATATATCAACAGCAAAGATGTCATAAAAGAGATATATTTACCAAGATAACCCTGCCCACCTCCAGTTGATATCATCTTCCCAAAAAAACCCCCTATCTCCGCTCCACCCCCCATCGCCTTCCAGCCACCGTAGAGGATAACAAGGGAAAAGCCGAAGGTTCCTATAACCTCCATGATTGGGCCTGTCATGGCCCTGACGCGCGCCCTCTTTAAAAATGTCTTAAAGAGCTTTGTGTTCTCCACGTTAAAGCGCTTAGACTCGTATTCTTCCATGCCAAATGCCTTGACTATCCTGACACCCGAAAAGGTCTCCATCAAGATAGTAGTGATATCGGCGGTACCCTCTTGTCCTTTGGTCGATACCTTTCTCATGGTTCTGGAGATCATTGTAATGGGAATTATCATCAGTGGAAATACGCAAAAGGCAATTAGCGCAAGGGCAACGTCTTGATAAAAGGCAACGCCCATCAGTGCCAAGATAGTTACCGTCTCCTTAAAACCACCCTCCACAGCATCGGTAACTGCCACGGTAACAAGGTTGACGTCGTTATTAATCCTTGATGTCAAAAGGCCGGTGTGGTGATCCGAAAAGAACTTTAGAGAAAGGCCCTGGATGTGGGCGTAGAGCTTCTCCCGAATATCTTTGACAACGCTCAAACCCACAGATCTCATCAGGTAAGTCCCGATAAAATTTGCAAGCCCCCTCGCTAAGTTAATCAACACAAAGCCCATTGCAATAAAAACGAGTCCTCTAAAATCCTTTGCTGACACAAGCTTATTGATTAGGGGCTCTACCTTCAGAACAAGAAGTCCCGTGGTTCCCGCAAAAACAAGATTGAAAAGAACGGCAGGGTAGAACTTTAGCCTGTATGGCTTGACATATTCAATAAGCCTCTTGTATATTTGTATAAGTTCCCCACTCGCCGGCAGCTTCTCCCTTCTTTTTTTCTTTCCCATAATTATCTCATATCCTTTATTATTGCTTAATTAACTCTCTCTCTTATCGTTTCCCTTTTCCTTCCCTTTTGGCTTTCCCTTTTAATTTTCCCTTTTAACTTTACCATATTTCATTCTAAACTTGAGCATCATAAAAAGACCAGCAACCCCAATCTTCCAGTTGAACTTCGCTTCTCCCGCCCTTCTATCGGAAAAGATGATGGGAACCTCGGTGTAAGTAAACCCCGCCCCCAACTGCCGATACAGCATCTCTTGGACAATCGACGGCCCAGTAGAAATCATGTCGTCAAGGTTCATCGCCTCAACGACCTCCCGCCGAAAGAGCCTGTAGCCCGAAGTGGGGTCTTTTACCTCAATCCCAGAAACAAATTCAATATATAGTGCCGCAAAGGTGGTGATTGCTCTCCTTGCGAGAGACCTCCCCTCCTCGCCCCCACCCGCAATCGCTCTTGAACCAACCACAATATCATACTTTTCTATCTCTTTCAAGAAAACTTTGAGATATTTTGGATCGTGGGAAAAATCGGCGTCCATCTCCCCAATAGCAGAAATCTCAGGCCCAACCTTCAGCGCATATTTAAAACCCGCTATCCCTGCACTCCCCCTTCCCCTTTCACCCTTCCTTACAATGAGATGAATCCTATCGCCCCACTCACTCTCTTTCATCTCCTTAACAATCTTTGCCGTTCCGTCAGGCGAATCGTCATCCACCACAACAACGCCAACATCATCCGAGATTGACAGAACCTCACAGATCAAGTCTTCTATATTATCAGCCTCTTTATAAGTCGGTATCATTATTATAGTTTTCATGGCGTTTTCATAAATAGTCTGCAATACCTCAACTATTCCTCAACTTCTGATGATGACCTTGAAAATATCCTATCGCCCCCCCAGCAGACAAGAACAGAAACCATACCCCCCAAAAACGCCCCGGCAATTACATCCAGCGGGAAATGAACACCGAGGTAAACCCTCGAAATCCCCACCAAAGCAGCAAGCAAAAAAAGCGGAATAGTATACCACCCCCGATGGTACCAGCTTAAGGCGATGACTGCTCCAAAAGCAAGCTGGGTATGCCCGGAGGGAAACGAGTTGTGTCTTGAATCTTCTATGAAAACATGAACCTTAACAGAACCCGTAGCAATAAGCCCCATCAGGTCATTGATGGGCCTTGGATACGAAACCAAATTTTTAATTATTATCACCAATACCCCGCCAAAAGTAACAGCAATGACGATAATCAAAAACCTCCTCACAAAGTTTTCCCTATCGTAAAAAAAGAGGGGAACACCGATGAGGGCGGCCATCACAAGCCCCGTCCCAAACTGGGTGATAACAAACATCACAGAATCGGTGAGACTGGAATGAAAAGTCCCATTTATTATCAGAAACAGCTTTCTGTTTATATCTAAAAGATTTTCCATCGCTTCAATTCCCTTTCAAGCTCACTCCTTCCACCCACAACATTTTTTTAATAATTCTTCCCGATAAACCCGTAGCACCGATAGATGTACGTCTCCTTGGCCCGGTAGTTGCCCCGCCTTATTAAGAGCACAGTCGTGGGTTTTCTATCGTACCTCTCAAACTTGTACCGCTCCCACGGGGGATCATCGTAATGGTCGTTGGCAACGTAAATTGCGTCCCTCCCCTTCAGTTCATCGATGTCTTGCCAAAAGTTAAACTGGTTTTTTTTGCGTTTGCTGGAGAGGCAAAATACGTTTTTGGGGTCTTGCAGTGCAAACCCCAACTGCGATGCCACGTTGTAATGATAGGCAAGAATAAAAGGTTTTTTTCTGTCCCTTCTTATTTTAATATTTATTGTTTCATCATTTATCATTTCATCAGAAATCTTATTAATCTCAATGGCCACCTCGTCCCAACCCACAAGGTCGTTTGTAACATCGTAGTGAGATTTCTCCGGCCTTAAAATTGGGTAGATCATCTGCACATGGAAAAATGTCAAAAAGAGAATGGGAAACGAGACCCCAAGTACCACAAGCGCCTTAAATGCCGAGGTTTGTTTCATCCACCCCTTAATGGATGTCAAGACCCTGCCCCTTTCCCGGTCGCCGCCGGTAATCGCTTTAAAAAACCCGAAATCGAAAAGCTTTTTTCCTCCCCACTTTTTCAGATATTCCGGATATAACCCAGAGGCCGCAACAATCAGGGGGACGTATCCCAAAGCCGGCCAGTGTGGCTCTGCATCATCTGTAAAGGACATCACAACAAAAAAGAACAGCAGCGTGGGGATGGAGGTCAAAGCGATGAATTTGTAGTTAATGTCTTTTTTGCCAAAGAAACCACGCTTTACAGAAACCACCAAAGAGGCAAACAAAAAGTATAGAAGTATCGGGGTCATCACGAACTGTCCGCCCACCATTTCCCCAAAATTCTTCCACTCAAAACCGCCCCCCCCTCCGTGCCTTGTCTGTAGGTGAAAGGTCGTACTGGGAAATCCGTGCTCCATATTCCAAAAGAGGATTGGGCTTGCGATTACAGCGGCGATTAAAATAGCCACGTAGAGATGGGGACTCTTGAGGTAACCCCGTACTTTTTTGTCAGAGAGGAGAAAGAGAAACACCGTGGGTAAAAGCAGTATTGCAAAGTACTTTGAGAGGAGGGCAAGCCCCGCAACAATCCCAAGGAGGTACCAGTGCCAGAACTTCACGCCGTTCTCTTTTTTTACAGTGTCGTACAAGAGATAGAGAAACAGCAGCCAGAGTGCTGCCAACGGGCCGTCCGGGATAATGATAATCCCCACGATATAATAGAGAGGGAGAATATTTGTAAGGAGCACGGAATAAAACCCAGCCCTCTCGCTTTTAAAGATATTGATGGTCAGAAGATAGACAAGAACCGTTGTGGCGAGAAATAGAAACGTGTTTCCGAGCCTCACAAAAAAGGTGCTATCACCACCAATTTTTGTTGTGAGGGCGATGATGTAAGCAACCATGGGAGGGTGGTCAAAATAGCTGAGGTCCAAATACTTTGACCACATCCAGTAGTAGGCTTCGTTGTCACCAAGGCCGATTAGGCTCGAAACTACGAGATGATAGAGCGTCGCCGCAACAATCAAGATGATTGTGTATCTTTTATATTTCTCATCATCGGTGAGATTTTCATTATTTACATCTGACATATTATTTATTCTTTTCGACTCTTCTTTTGAGTACCGAAAGGGCCGCCCCAAAAACTTCCTCCAAAGATATCACATCCATGCAATTTGGCAATTTGTCACACGAAGTCCTG
>JAUWME010000542.1 GCA_030613285.1 Candidatus Zymogenus sp.
GCGGCACGATTGCTATGGACATAGCCTCAAGGGGAATCGACGTGATTGACTGCGGGCCTGTCCTTTTGGATATGCACTCGCCCTTTGAGATTTCCAGCAAGGCGGACATATACATGGCTTACAAAGGCTTTAAGTGCTTCCTTGAATCGTAATGTTGATTTAATATTGTAGCTATAATAGCTTAACTTAGAAGACGTGGTTATAAAAACGATGATTTCAAAATGGACAAAACACTCAGCCTGCAATACACAGGAAAAGGCTGAAGCTGTCACATTTCAAGTTTTCCACCTTCTTTTCCTCCTCTTTTTGCTCCTCCTTTTGATATTCGCTCCGACCAAAAGCCTTTACGCCGGGGAGATAGTGGAGAAAGTAAAGAGGGACAACACAGTAACGGTGGGAATCATTGCTGATACCCAGCCATTCTCATATTCAATGGACAAAGACGGTGTACCGATTAATTTAGATGAAGCAATTGAGCCATCCAACTTGACAGGCTTTGATGTGGAAATCACCCAGGCCATAATTAAAAATCTTAACCTCAGCCTTGACCTCAACATCAAACCAAAATTTGTTGTGGTAAATCCCATCGAACTCATCCCCCTTATTGCCGAGGGAGAGATTCAGATGGCACCGGGTCTGCCTCACAAAATCGGCTGGGAGCGTGCTATCGATTATTCCGTGACGTACTTTATGGCGGGTACGGGAATTGCAGTTAAGAGGGATTCCTCCATCAGGAAGCTGAGACACCTGAAGAGGAGAAAAATTGCCCTCCCTTCGGGTATATCCGATAATATGGCCGATAATATAGTCTTAAAGATAATCCCAGGGGTTGAGATTGTCCCCACAGAGGACGTCTCTTCGGGATTTGAGCTTTTAAATGAAAGAAGGGTTGTTGGTGTGGCTGGGGATATTCGAGACCTCTTAAGTTATATATCCAGAGATGAAAAGACGGGAAGTTTTATTGTGATGGAAGAATCAATTTCAAAAACCCCCTGTAGTGTAGGGATTCCCCCGACAGACGCCCGCTGGCGGGAGATGATTAATTTTTCCATGATAAAAACATTTGAATCGGGCGAATACGGGGAAATATATGAGAAATGGTTTGGGAAGGATTCCCAATCAAAATATTCTCCCGGATTTACAATGGAAATTTGGCCAAAATAAAATGAAAAATTTAAAAAAGATAATTGTTGCAGTAGACGGCTCTGCCGTTTCTATGAAGGCCTTTAATTGGGCGGCCGATCTATCATCCACATTCGAGGCAAAACTTATTGTCGTTTCGGTATCTGACAAGCGCAATATTAAAGACAATGAGCTCTATCCCGCATTTCTTACCGACAGCAAACTCAATGAAATAGTCGAAGCGTTTTCGGAGAAGAACGAAGGGATACTAAAAGGAATCCAAATCAAATGCAAGGAGATGGGAATTAACGTAACAGCGGTGGTACTTCATGGATTACCGTCAGAGGAGATTGTAAACCTTGCCGGCAACGAGGACGCCGACCTCATTGTGATGGGTGCCCATGGAAAGAAGAAGGAGTTCTATCATGAATTTAGCTCCACCTCAGAGAGAGTCTTAAAAAAAGC
>JAUWME010000523.1 GCA_030613285.1 Candidatus Zymogenus sp.
TAATGACGAGAGGCCCCACAAATATCCCCTTCCCGGAGTAACCATGCTCCGGCTTTAGTATCACCCGCTCCGGGTTTTTTACCGTCCATTCTACAAGGTCATCAATCCTTTCCCCCTTTGGCCCTACGGTAGCGCGATCGTAAAACCTCCGCGTCCAAGGTGTTCGTAATACGGTGGTTGCGGTCAGCTTTTTTGAAAGCGTGGTGGTCATATCTTCAAAGACCCCCTTTGCCCCCACAGGCTCCATCCCCCTGGGGTTGACAACAATTCCCTTAGAAATTGCGGCCCTCAAGGCTGTCAGGTCGCGTCTCTCTTCAATTCCCAAAAGGACATCGTTATTAAAATCCATAAAGATGACCGTAGCCTCACGGCCGTCAAGAAAGACCTTCCCCCCCGCCTCAGTCAATTTGTGAGGGGCAGCCATCTTTGATGTAACACCAGAAATGGTGTTGAGATATTTAACGAGGTTGTCGTTTTCCAGAACGTTTCCAATTGTTTCCTCCTCCGCCACAAGGACAACAAAGGCCTCGGCCGACCCAAAATTCTTCTTGTGGGCAGAAAGGAGCATCTCGGAAAAACCGAAGACGGGCTTAAACATCGGGTAATCAAAATCTACAGGTACGTCAATCTTCACAATTTCGTTTATTCTCTTCCAAGAGAGCTTCCCCAACTCCTGACACATCCGCTGGTACTCCCAACCGCCGGGGCTTCCGAGGTTCCACTCGGCGTGAAATCCAAGAAAATCTTTCATTCTTCTATTCTTCTCCAAAATAATTAACTATTACTATCACTATCACAAGTTCTATCATTTTTCCAGATCAGCTTTTAGCCTGCCTTCGACATAGCGAAAGGGTATCTCACCGCCAAAGAGGATTGTACTGTGGAATTTTTTTGGGCCGAGGTCTCCCATGTAACCATCCCTCAACCTCAAAAATTCATATTTCCCCAGGGCGTAGGTAAGCTGGTAGCCGGGCGTTACTGCGATACGCAAGGCTTCCATCTTTGCCCTGGCCTTTGGCCTCCCCACACTCTGGAGGAGTTTCACGGCATTATCCACATCCATCGTTGATTTATTAAAGCCTATATCTATCAAAAGTCTTGCCCAACGCCAGGTATCCCTCCTTGCCTACTGCAGCATAAACCCATCCAGATATTCCGAACCTTCATAATATCCAGAATCAAACAAGAGAGATTCACTGTAGCAGGCCCAACCCTCGTAGAAGAGGGGCGACTCGATCCTCGACCTAATCATATTTTTCAGCGATGTCCTCACGCCATCAAGAAGGTGGTGGCCGGGGTAGGTCTCGTGGGCCGTCATAAAGACAAACTCCCTGTGAGACTTTATCAACTCATCGCTGTTAGTTCCACCCTCACCGGGCAAAGATGGAATAATGTAAAAAATACCGGGGCTTTTTATACCCCCCCCAGGAGACGGAGCGGAATATGCCGCAGCGCTCCTGACTGATTGGAGGTAGGGGGGAACTTCCTCAATTAAAAGCCCACCCGCCCAATCGGGATCAACCACTCCCGACTTTTCAAGAAACTTTTTTATCCTTTCAACCTCGGATGAATATGTACCATTTAAATTGTCGGGAGAGAAATTTGGCGGGAAAAAGCTTTCATATACATCAAGCCATTCCCCTTGCCCAAACATCTCAAGACGCTCAATCCCCCTTTGGAATTGTTCGATCCCAATCTCCTCAATCTCGTCTATCGTCCTCTCCTCCCCGTAACTCTCCACCAAAACCCGTGACAGATAATCGACTCCGGGGGAGAAATCCCCAACAGCCTCGACTCCATCCACAGCCTCCCTGTATCCAATCAAAGCATTTGCAAAACGCCC
>JAUWME010000121.1 GCA_030613285.1 Candidatus Zymogenus sp.
TTTAACCAATATTATAATAAGGACATGCTGTAAGACATCGACTGCACTCCATCTGGACGTTCCACCCAAGGGTGTTTACAGCAATCTCAAGATACCTTGCACTAAAACTCCATCCAGCCATAGCAGGCAAAATGGGCCTGAGCGCCCAGGGAACCGGATTGCTGAAATTGATACACTTGACGGCTTTCACCCTCCCCTCGTCAATAGCGCCAGTAGGACAGGCCTCAATACACTTTCCGCATTTTTTACAGAGATCCCCGCCATCACCCACTCCTGAGGTTTCCATCTCATTTTCCGTTAGCACACAAGATAGAACCAGGCGGTTCCCAAATTCGCTATTTATTAGCAGTGTATTCAAACCGAGGGTACCCATCCCCGAAGCGGCGGCAGCGTGCTTGATAGACAAAACCCCTTTAATCTTTCCGTCAATAATCCTGATGGGAAAAAAACCCGTAATGGGAACTGACTGATGCCCCATTTGGTTGAGGTTTTCTGCAAGCTTAAGAGAGACGAAATCCAACCTCCTTATCAACTGAAACATATAAAACGATTTTACTCTGCTGTTCAGTTCAAATATAAAACGTGGAACAGCCTTTCCAAAGACGATAAGCCTCTTGACGTTTGGGAGTATATCTATGGGCTGACAGCCTGGGGGTGCATTCATATCTTCAACCGTTGCTACAACGTAAATGTCTATTTCAATTTCTCTGAAAAATCGGTTGATTCCCGCTTTCTCTGTAACGAAATTCCCCTTGGATGTTTCCCCTCTTGTTATTGAAACAGGCATATCTTATTAACCAAAAAAACATAAACCTTTATGTCAAATCAAAAGATGAGTAAATAGATAGTCATCCCAAGCTGCGCGACAGAAATTATCAACGTCGATTTTAGGATGAATTGGGACATGGGCGTCTTGAACTCGTCTCTCCCCTTTTTGATTAAATATGTGTGTAGGGAAAAAGCGATGATGCCGACGAGACCCACCACCAGAGAATATATCAACCCGGATGGTGCCCCCCTGTCGATTAGTACCGCCCCGTAGATAATCAGAAAAAATAGGGGAAAATGTATCAGGAGAAAAAGTGTAATTCCCCCCGGAAGCCCTATGAGGTTCCACTCCTTCCAGTAGGCAGAGTCTACCTCGTGATTAATCAGAAAAACCGCATTAACAATATAGACCCAAAAAAGTATCTCCCACATTTTTAACCTCCATTTTAATAAATGATTTGTTTAAATTTCTGTCGTCCCAATTTCAAGAGTTTAGCTCTCACTGATTTTGGGTACTTAACAAAATCTGCAGTAGGTATCTAAAACTTACCCAGCACAATGAAAACTCCGATTATAATGAATAGTCCACCGGCTACATATTGAATGATGCTTGCCGAGATATACTTGGCTATTACGCCGCCCAACAAAACCCCCAGAAGCGATGTAAGAGCAAGGGCCAGTATGGATCCCAGCAGAATTGAGAGGCGTCCATTCTCGTTTTCTGAAGACATTGCCATCACGGCAAGCTGCGTTTTGTCTCCGAGTTCTGCAAGAAAGATAGTTCCAAACACGGTAAAGAAGAGTTTCAGATCCATAATTTTTTCCTTTTTTTATAGAAGCGGTAATTGCCAGCTGAATACCACTCATGCCATTTTTTAATACAAAACGAAGAACAAAAACAGATAACAGTGTCATTTATGAGGAGCAATTAGATTAAATAATCAATGGCAAGTTGCTCCTCAATATATTTACTCAACCTCTTTCAATATCATTACTTGGCATCAACCTTGTCAAGGCCCCAGGCCTTTGCATAATCGGGGTAGTTTTTAAAAAAGACTTTTCTCACATCCTCCGGCACCCGGTTTACGGGACATGAGAGGTTAAAGCAACGGTTGCATTGTGTCCTTTGCACCGTCCAGGCCCAGACGAACCCTCCCCAGACCACGAAGGCAAGCATCAGCCACATTTTTCCCACCACGAAAAAGGGGATCGGGTATAAAAAAAGTATGGCAGCATAAATGAGCCACACCACTTTTTCTGTTTTGTTTAACGGTTTTGGGTCTATCTTGGGGAACTTGGGCAGCCCCCAGTTTGCGTGACATTTGAGGGTAAAACCGTCCTCGGCGTAGTGGGGGCAGTGGCGACAAAGGATGTACGCCTCCATAACACCGAAGAAGATAACAGCGAGCCCAACCCATATTGAGAGCCCAATCCAGAATTGTCCGATGACCATCCCGGCGATGAAGGGTAGAAGCCATGCGCCAAAAAGCACGGCAAAATCCACAAGATCAAGCTCCGTGTGAACACAAAGGAGTTTTTCATCAATTTCACACCCGTTGCACGTCTTTTGAACGCATGCCTTGGCGCTCTCTTTTGTTTCAACTTTTTCCACTTTTGACATAATACCCTCCAAAACTATGGACTCATAACTTTCTATTGTTAACCTTCTACTTCAAGCTACTAAATTACTTCCTTTTTACAACAAGATAAGCAATACCCCAAAAAAGCGAGACAGCCCCCGAAAATCCGATGCAGTATAGACCCATATCAGGCATAATGAAGGCAACTATTGCGGCCACAAAGGTAAGGGCACCGAATGCCCATATCCCCCCCGGGAAAAAGAGACCCGCTACGAGCATCAAACCTCCGAGGGCGAGGAGCCATGCGCCGGGGATATAAGCCGGGAACCCAAGGTGGATTAGAAGAAGCGTCAGGGCCAGGCCCTGAACGCTCATGACCACCTCCGCCGTGATGATCTTTGCAGACACGGTAGAAAGGATAGCCCTTCCGGTATCCCGGGCGCCCTTATATAAATAATAGGTCTCAACTCCAGAGGCAAATGTAAAAGCAATTATCCACACAACCCAGAGTGTTTTTGAGATTCCGAGTTGGGAGATGTTTGAGATTGCCCAGTTGGTGAAGATGACTCCAACTATTGTTGCGATACCCCAGGCAATTCCCGACCAGCCGGAGATGAAAAAATTCTTTGACCCTTCCATCATTTCGCGGATGTATCTGATATCCTCAATGGCGATATCAACATTCTCAGCTACGTTCTCGGCGAGATCTACTCTTTTTCCTTTTACGTTATCTTTTTGCATCTTCTTCTTTCCTCTTGAAGGCACCCGCTTGATTCGCCTTGTTCACCTTGCCCTCCGGTTTTTGTACTATTAGACATTGATCTTTCCATCATTGACGCTTCAATTCATCTACCTCGATTCGATTCAATTGATTTCACTTCTGCTCAACTAACTTCAACTCAAATAATGTATGATTCCTTTTATGACCCTGTTCCCCAAAATGGGGATTTGGCATGAAAATCATCTCACCCCCTTTACCCTCTTGCCCCCTTGCTCCGTTATTATAACCATCAACCAATCTACTGCTATCCTCCCAACTCATTGTCAACCAACCCTTTAAATATTATCGCCAACAAATTTACCAACCCCTAATATTCCAACCCATTACCGACCAACCCATTACCGACCAACCCCCGTTACCGCCTCCCCTAAATTACCGACAGTCCTTTTTGTTGCAGAGTTCTTTGTATTACAAAGTACTCTGCACTATAAATACCATTCCAGCGGAGGACTGTCAAGAAAAAAATGTTTTTGGAGGGGTTTTTTTTGAGATATTTTTAGGTATTTTTGAATTTAACTATTTGCGTATTAGAAATCTGGGAGAAAAAATCGACCAAAGTGCTTGAGGAGAAGATACCAGACTACAAATATTGCGATGAGGATGGCAACAACCAGAAAAGTACGAAGCCAAGGGTGCGCCGATTTTATAGCGGATTTCCCTTTTTCCCAACGACTGCTTTTATCTCCGCCTATCACGATGATGACGGCCTCGATAATGTAGAGGAAAAATTTCATCGTAACAAATGCCAGAAGCACAGAAAGGATAATTCGTACCGAGAGATTTGGGTTGCTGCCAACCGCAGGGGCAAAGAGGACCACCAGCATGGCAAAACCTGTTACGGCGCCGATTGTTACAATGACGATAAGGAGCAGTTTTATATCTTCGGGGATTTTCATTTTTTTGCGGTGCAGACCTTCACTAAATATTTTCACTATAGTATCAAATTTTCCACCTCTAATCCATACTTTTATTTGGGCAGCCTTCCCTTGACTTTACAAGTTGGACGTTCTATGATTTTAGCAGTTAATTTGGTGTGGGGTTTCCCCACGGTAATTGAATGGGTTAAACTGCGATGAAGATAAAGGTGGAGACATACAGTGGCTACAAGGCTGATGAGCGGCCGGTGACGTTTTATCTTGGTGATATGAAGCTCCGGGTTGTGGAGGTGGTTGACCGCTGGTACGATCCTTCTGTCGATTATTATAAGGTAAAGGCTGATGACGGCGGGGTGTATATTTTGGGGCTGCATCGTGGGGGGCGAGTGGGACAGAGGAGGCGGTTGGAACAGGAGGAGCAGGAGGGCGGTTTCTGGGAGCTAAAGGGGTTTTACCGGAAGTGAGGGATGATTAATGCAAAACAACCTAAACAATAGCCATTTTTTTATTATTAGTAATATTTTCAATTTTTTCTTGACATTACATTATAATTATATATAATTCTATATGTTTGACTTACAAACGCCTTTAAGGAGTTTGAAAATGAGTTCTTTAGCAGAAATGGTCACCGGTCTTTCAGAAAAAGAATTGAGAGAATATGACTTCCCCACCATAATGTCCAAAAATGAAGTCCGTTGGTCCCGACACGTTCGGCCCCGCGGGAACCCCCGTCTTAGCACTGGCATGATTATTGGCTTTAATGATCGTGACAAAAAGCGCCGCAAAGTTACCTCTCTGATGTCTAATTTTTTTAGAAAATTGTTTTTCTAATAAATCCATTTATCCTTAATATCAATATGAGCAAACTAAAATGGAGGTTTGTGTATGTGCGCAAAGAAAATAAGTGATTTTGAAGATAAGTATAAAGAGATAATAAAAATTTTTAGAAATGAGATAAAAGGTTTAGTTATTGCCACAGAAAAGTTTGAGGAAAACCAGAACCTATCCGTAACTGCCATATCTGAATTACGCTCCGCATTCGATCACCTTATGAGGGCTGAATCTGCAAAGTACGGAATATACTCAAAAAATGATATTTTGGATGAAAGTGGTATGAGTATTGTTGATTACTACTCATCCAATTTAGATAAGGCATCAGCACATCTTTTTCGAGCTGGTTACGATGCGTACGATATTATTACATTAGGTTTAATTGACGAAATTGATAATATGATTAATAGCATTTCTCCAAAAACATTCTATACAGTAATCACTGATGCAGAACAACTACATACAAAATATGATAATGCAAAAGATATGGTCTCACAAGCAAAACTAAATAAAGATATTGAATCCGTAGAAATCGAGAGAAACCATTTTAAGAAGTATGAAAAGGCAGGAAAGGAATTATTTGAAATAAAGGATGAAATAGAAAAATATTTTCCACAACTCGTTAAATACGATCAAGGTGCAAAAAGAGGGAAATATATTACCTTTGCTTTGGGTGCTCTTACTTCTGTAATAATTGGACTTATTTTCTATCTTTTACCTAAATTGCTAAAGTAGTTTTGTCCTCCACATTTCCTTAAAATACTCACTCAAAAAGCATCACTAACAAACTTCGGCCTGCCACGTTAATTGAGATTTGTTAAAATTGCAACAAGCGATTTTACCCCTCACCCACCACCCCAAGCCCTGTTTCATCCCCCGCCCCGCAAAAAAAAGTGACATAATCATATTGCAGCCACAAAAAACAAAAAAAGTGTTGACTTGCTCACTGTTTCATACTATTATTCAAATCACAAAACTATTTAATAAAATTTTAGTAAACAACTTATGAAACTACCATTGAAAAGATTTCGCCACGCCATCGGAGGTGTAGTAATTGCGCTTGTGCAGTTCTTCTTCGTAACAGCGCCACTATTTTTGATACACTTTATTACCGACACCCTCTTTTTCATCACCTACCCCATTTTTGTTCGTATTCCATCGCTGCGGAAACAGCTGATGGGCAACATCCGTACTGCCTTCGGGGACGAGATGTCAAATGATGAGGTAAATAGTATTGCAAAAAATTGCATAAAGGGCCTTTTTAGGATGTCGGGGGATATATTCCATTATGGTTGGCCGAAAAACCACGGCAAACTCAAAGAACTTGTTACAATCTCAGGCCGGGAACACATTGAAGAGGCCCTGAAGGAGGGAAAAGGTATAATTGGACTTGGGTCGCACATGGTGGATTTCATATTGCTAACGCTCAGACTCGCCCAGTCAGATCTCCCCTTTATCGTCCCAACCAAGGCCCCAAGAAATGAGTTGCTAAGAAACAAATACATCGAATGGTGGGCAGTGGGCAATGTAAAATATATTGATGTGGATAATCGTGAAAAGGCGAGAAAGGAGATTTTAGATTCCTTAAATGACAACATGATAGTGTATCTCATTGCCGACGAGAGAAAAAAGAGGGATGGAATACCCGTGCCCTTCTTTGGAAAACCAGCCCTGACAGCCAAGGGCCCAGCTCTCCTCTCCCTCACAACGGGCGCCCCCATAGTCCCCATCTATATCAACCACAGCAATGGCTACACTATCGAGATACTCCCCAAAATTGAATTTAAGCCTTCTGGGGACGACAAAAAGGATATCTTTGACCTCACGGTTAAGATCAACAAATCCATCGAAGACTATATCAGAAAGTACCCCGACCAGTGGATATGGCTCACCCCGCGCTGGAAGATGTAAACCTGCCTCAACTGTCAACTGCTAAATTTGCTCTTGAAAAGCAGCTCTATGAATTGGTATCGACAACCCGACAGCCGTCTATCTGATCACTACGTTTTTTGATCGCCCATTGGAAGTTTGCACGGTTGCCTTGAAACAGTAAAACCTCAACACCCCGACAGCCCAACACAGTGACAGTCAGCCAATCGTCAACTCAGCCGAAATTCGCCCAGCTAAATATCGCCACGTTGTGCGGTCGCACTGGTCGTTGTTTGCCCGATT
>JAUWME010000090.1 GCA_030613285.1 Candidatus Zymogenus sp.
CTTGATGCCTTTGCCGATATCGACACGGTTCAGCCGAACTTCGGGGTCAGGATAAACAAAAACACCCCGGAGGATTTTTTCAAAAAAGCAGTTGAGTACGCCAAGGACGATGTCTTGCTGCATTTCTTCAACGATGAGGCGATTATTGAATCCTTGGTGGAGGCAGGCCACACTTTGGAGGACGCCAGAGATTACGGCCCTGTTGGGTGTTTGGAGCCAAACGCCCAGGGGAAGTCCTTTGGTTCAACGTTTGCCGTTCAGTTTAATGGAATAAAGTGTCTGGAACTTGCCCTATCAGACGGTATAGATAACACCTTCGGGCTTCAGTCCGGGCTGGAAACGGGAGGCCCCGAAGCATTTAAAACTTTTGACGACGTCTGGAATGCCTACACAACCCAAGTCTCTCACTTTATCAATCAGATTGTAAGGGGGATGGAGGTGATGGATAAATCGATAGCCGATCTTGTCCCTTCGCCTTTTGCATCCGCGATGATCGAGGGTTCCCTCAAAAAGGGAAAAGATGCAACTAAAGGTGGGGCAATATACAACTCCACCGGCGTCCAATTTATGGGTTTTGCTAACGTGGCCGACGGCCTCTACGCGATAAAAAAAGCGGTCTTTGAGGACAAGACCATGACGATGGAGGAAGTTTTTGGGTGGTTGGAGGAAGATTGGACCGATGCCGAAGACAAGCAGGCTTATTTCCTCAACAAAATTCCGAAGTACGGAAACGACATTGACGAGGTTGACGAGATGGCGGTGAAGGTTTTGAACCATTACTGCGATGAGTTGGAAAAATATACAAATTATAGGGGCGGGGCTTTTTGGCCAGGAATCTTTTCCGTTGGTTTTCACGTTGTCTTCGGGTATTTCACAGCTGCTACCACAGACGGCCGTTTTGCCGGGGAAGTTTTGGGCAATGGCCTTACTCCCACAACGGGAAATGCCCTCAAGGGGCCGACCACGGTGGTAAATTCTGTTACTAAACTTCCACTCAAGAGGCTTTATAACGGGGCAAACCTAAACATCCGTTTTGCCGGAACGAAAGTAAAGACGGAAAACGTCATGGCCTACATCAGGACTTACTTTGACAAGGGAGGGCTTCAGGTGCAGTTTAATGTTCAGGATAGCGCCATTTTAAAAAAGGCTCAGGAAAATCCGAAGGAATATA
Organism: Candidatus Zymogenus sp.; assembly: GCA_030613285.1. Classification (GTDB taxonomy): domain Bacteria; phylum Desulfobacterota; class Zymogenia; order Zymogenales; family Zymogenaceae; genus Zymogenus. The sequence goes on from JAUWME010000090.1 coordinate 1,172, forward strand.
GAGATCTCACGGTCAGGGTCAGTGGCTATTCTGTACTTTTCACAGGACTGTCAGACACCGCCCAGGACGAGATTATCAGCAGGACTGAATACGACATATAGTTTGGTCGGTATGTTATTTTGGGGGTTGCCAATGTAAAGGGCTGTCATTGCCTCGGGAAGCGGGAATCCAGGCTAATATCAATCTGGATCCCCAATCAAGTTGGGGATGATAGAATTTTGGATTCCCTTGGTCTCGCAGGCAATGCTGAAAAAAATTGTTATTCCTTTGGGAAGTGGGAATACAAAAATACACTATTGAGATTGTAAGAAGAGCTTTAACGGGAGTGATAGATGAACAAAGTTATGTCTATGAAGGAGGCGATTGAAACGCACGTCAACGATGGTGCGTTTCTTTACATCGGCGGATACATCGCCAGACCCCCATTTTCTGCCATCCACGAGATTGTCAGACAGAAGAAGAGAGATCTTACCGTTGTGAGGTCAAACGCTGCCGATGGCTTTGATATGCTCATTGGTGCGGGGTGCGTAAAATGTTTTATAGCAACTTTTTTGTCTTTGGGTTTTTATGGCCTTGCCCGTTGTTACAGGAGGTCTATCGAGTCGGGTATTCCCCACAAGATTGAGCTTGAGGAATATTCAAACTTGTCGCTTCCCATGATGCTGATGGCCGGGGCCTTGGGGATGCCATTTTTGCCGACAAAAGATATGGTGGGAACAGACCTTTTGAACGTCAAGTCGTTTATGGGTGACAACAAATACAAGATGATCGAATCACCGTTCGATGGAAGCCCGACACTTTTGGTGCCGGCATTAAGGCCGGAGGTGGGGATTATCCACGTCCAGCAGGCAGACGAGAACGGGAACGCCCAGATGTGGGGGATCGGTGGAGACTGCCAGTGGGGAGCAAATGCTTCAGACAAGGTGATAATAAGCTGTGAGAGAATAGTCTCACGAGATGTCATTGGCCTCGACCCATCGAGGACAATTGTCCCCGATTTTAAGGTAGTTGCGGTGGTGGAGGAACCCTTCGGGGCTCATCCCGGCTACACTCCGGGGTTTTACGATGTTGACTTTGTCTTCGGTTCCCATTACCAGCAGGCGTCAAACACCGTTGAGGGTTTTGAGGCCTTTCTTGATGAATGGGTCTTTGGCACAGCCGACAGGATAGAATATATCCAGCGTTATATTGAAAAATACGGCTATGGACAGTTTAAAAACCTTGAAGCGGGTTTTGGTTTTAGTCCCCCTGTAAGCTATGAGTATTAGCAATGGTGAAATAAGCCAGAAAGTGTATTAATAATCAAAGAGGTTTCAGATGACCGAACATCCTAACGATTACATAAAGCCGGAGTTGATGGCCTGTTGCGGAGCGCGGGAGATTAATGATAAAGACAGGGTTATTGTAGGGACGGGATTTCCCACGATGGCTGCAAACATTGCAAAACACACCCATGCTCCAAACGCCATGATGATGCAAGAGTCCGGTTCCTACGATGCAATACCCCGGCGTCCTGCACTTTCTGTGGGTGACCCGTGTCTCAACCCCGGCGCTGCCATGATCGGGGGACTTGTCGAGATTATGGGGATGTTCCTGCAGCGGGGCTGGGTGGATGTGGGGTTTCTTTCAGGCAGTCAAGTTGACAAATTCGGCAATATCAACACGACGGTCATCGGCAATTACGACAACCCGAAGAGTAGACTTCCCGGCAGTGGCGGGGCAAACCCCATTGGCTCTCTTGTAAAGAGGGTGTTGATTATCGCCCTCCACGATACGAGAAGGCTTGCAGAGAAAGTCGATTTTATCACCACACCGGGATATATCGACGGGCCGGGAGCGAGGAAAAAATGGGGGCTTGAAGAGGACAACGGCCCCTGGGCGCTCATCACAAACAAGGCGGTGTTGAGATTTGACAACGAGACGAAGGAGGCATACCTTGCCACGTATCACCCCGGGACTTCTGTGGATGAGGTAGTCAAAAGCACTCCCTGGGATCTCAAGGTATCAGATGATGTGCACGAGACTGAACCCCCCAGGGCCGATGAGATTCGCGTTTTACGCGAAGTGCTCGATCCCAACAGGATGATAAAGATTTACGAGGGTCGGGGGTACGTGTAGTAGTATATGAACCCAAATGTCCCTTTTGGTGACAGTATGAATGATAAAAATTGTCGTTTTTGGGCAACCACAGGAGGTTGCCCCTACATATATAAAATCTGATTGTCACGCCCTCCTTTGGAGTGTTTGCAAGGACAGTATTCTTGAGAAAAACAAGGGGCTTAAGCCCCTTGTTATAGGATATAAACAGTTTTTTGGAGTTACAAAATGGAATATTCAAGAAAACTATCCGATTTCTGCGCCGATTTAACCTTCAATTCTCTTGATGATGATGTAGTAGAAAAGACAAAACTCTGCATCTTGGATTATCTCGCCAACGTCTATGGTTCACTTGAGCTTGATGCAGTTAAGGGCGTGGCATCGTATATCAAATCTTTGAACGGGCCTGATGAGGCAACCTGCGTGGGGCTGGGGTTTAAAACTGGTATGCACAACGCCGCCTTTATTAATGGCACGGCGGCAGAGGCCATCGAATCCCAGGATGGACTTCGCTTTGGCGGCAACCACCCCGGCACCGCAGTTATTCCTGCGGCCTTTGCCGTGGCCGAGAGACTTTCTGTGAGTAGAAAAATTGGTGGCAAAGAAATCATCGCCTCAATCGTTTCTGGTTACGAAGCTGCGGACAGACCCGCGGCAGCCATGCATCCAAGACACACCCTTTCGGGGTTTCTTCCCACGGGGACTACCGGCACATTTGGCGCTGCGGTTGCAGTTTCTAAGCTCATGGGGCTAAATGCCGATGGCGTCTCAAACGCCTTCGGGAACGCTGGCTACATCTTGCCCATCTCCATGGCGGAGCAGCTCATGGGGGGATATACTATAAAGATAGTCCAAGGTGGGCAGGCCGCCGCTTCCGGCATTACCGCAGCGGGGCTTTCGGAAGCGGGAATTACCGGGATGCCCAATGTACTGGAAGGAACCCAGCTGGGCGGTGGATTTTGCAAGATTACCACAGACACCGACCCCGCATATGAAAGGATCACCGACAGGCTGGGGGAGCACTACACCATCATGGACATATATTTTAAGCCATACACTGCCTGCCGACACACCCATGGCGCTGCCCAGGCGACCTTGGAGCTTGTGGCTGAAAATGATATTAGCCCCAAAGATGTTGACAAGGTGGATGTCTTCACCTACGGCATCGGGGTGATCGCCGTTGGCAAGGGGGTTACAAAAAATGATTCCATTGTCAATGCCCAGTTTTCCATACCTTATGTCGTGTCGGTAACCATTGCCGACAAGGAGCTGGGCCCGGCACAACTCACCGAGAGGCGTCTTGCAGATAACGACCTTATCGATTTTACAAAAAAGGTAACCGTAAACTACGATGATGATCTCAACAAGATGTACCCGGAAAAGACCGCCAGCAGGGTGGAGCTTACCCTCAAGGGGGGCGATGTTTTAAAGAGGCAGGTGGAAATCCCCAAGGGCGATCCGAGAGACCCCATGAGCAGTGGTGACTTGTTGAACAAAGTCATCCAATTTGCCCCGAAAAGAAATAGGGACGATCTGAAAAAGCTGACCGAAATGATCCTTTGCCTTGAAACCGTTGAGGATATTCGGGAGGTTACTGAGATGATGGGATAGATTCGACTACTAATTTTCATTTTAAGGAGAGTGTGCGTTATGGACTTCAACTTGAGCGATGAACAGAATATGTTGATAGATACCCTGAGAAAGATGGGTGAGCGGGAAAAATTTAAGGAGCTTGCCAAGAAGGTGGATGAGACGGGAGATTTTCCGTGGGAGTTGATGGAAAAGTACGCCGATCTGGGACTTCTGGGGATGAGCCTGTCAGAAGAGAGTGGCGGCGGCGGTCAGCCCGTGATAAACACCATCTTGGCAGTGGAGGAGCTTTCGAAGTTCAGCCCGATGATTGCGGCTCCAATTTTTGAGTCGAATGTGGGGCCAGTGAGGGTTATCGATGCGTTCGGCACCGAGGAGCAGAAAAAGGAGATAATCCCCAAGGTCGCCAAGGGGGAATATTCCGTTTCTGTCTGCATGACGGAGCCGGAGGCGGGAAGTGATCTCACCTCCCTTACCACAAAGGCGATGGATGACGGGGACAATTACATTTTGAACGGCACCAAGACATTCATCACCGGTGGCGGACACGCCAGCCACTACCTTGTTTATTGCCGTGTTGACGATATCCCCGGTTACAAGGGGATTGGCGGACTTCTGGTGGAGAAAGATTCTCCCGGTTTTACGTTTGGCAAGCAGGAAGTCTTCATGGGGTTGAGGGGGATGCCGTCTTGTGATTTAATCTTCGAAGATGTAAAGGTTCCCAAAAAAAATCTGATTATCAAGGCGGGTGAGTTTAGAAACCTCATGTCCACCTTTGATGTTGAGCGTTGCGGAAATGCAGCCATGAGCTTGGGGACTGCAGGGGGAGCGCTGGATGCTGCCAAGGCTTATGCCCAGGAGAGAAGTGCCTTCGGGCGTCCCATAAATGAGTTTCAGGCAATCCAGTTTCTGATTGTCGATATGGCCATGCAGCTTGATGCCGCAAGGCTTTTGGTTTACAGAGCGGCAACAGGGGCGGGGAGGGGATTTCCTTCAATCTACGAATCGGCCATGGCAAAGTGTTTTGCAAATGAAATGGCGGTCGAGGTTACCGGCAGTGCAATGCAGGTTTTTGGCGGTTACGGTTACAGCGCAGAGTTTCCAGTGGAAAGGATGGCAAGAGACGCCAGGGCCTGGGGAGTTGCCGGCGGTACGGTTCAGATGCTTCGCATCACCATGGCAAGCCTCATCTTTGGCAAACGTTTTGACCAAAGAAAAGGAAAGTAGTCCTCCCAACGGGGTTGTCGGCAGTGCCATGCAGGTCTTCTGTGGCTACGGCTACAGCACGGAGTTTCCGGCAGAAGGGATGGTAATGGAACGCAGGAGGTTGCCGGCGGTACGGTTCAGATGCTTTTTTTTATGCGGTGAGTTTTATCTTTTTCACTGCAACAGTTTGTTAGAAATCTTTTTAAATAGGATAAGGAGTTATTTCATGGGCAAATATTACAAAGATGCCGACCACCTCTACGAGATTTACGGCCACTTTATGACCAGTATCTTAACAGACGACAAAATCGGCCCGAAGATGGCGAAATCGGGTATTATCATCAAATTCATTTACACTGACCCGGACAGTGAGATTACCATCGATCTCAGAAATCCCCCGAAGGAGGAGGGGTTTTACGGGACATTCTACCTTGGCCCGTGTGATGTGAAAGAGGACGTCTGGTCAAAGCAGAAGGCGGATTTTTCTCACAGCTTTTGGCACGGCCACGAAAACCCTATCGCTGCAGTGACTCGCGGCCACGTCAAGCAGGGTGGAAAGATTACTGCCATGATGAAATTGCTGCCAGTGGTCAGACCCTCCTTCAAACGCTTCCCAGAGGTACTAAAGGAGATTGGCTACGAAGATCTCGTCATCATTAAAGAGAAGAAGAAGAAAGCAAGACAGTAGATAGCTTGTGGTCTTTGCTAAACTGGAAATGATGCTGGGATGGATAGTTTAAATTGTTTGATGTTGAGAATTACAATAAGCTGGAAGGGTACGTGAATAAAGAAGAGATAATCGAAGTAATGAGGGATTTTGTTGCAACAGATTCCAGAAATGCAATTCCCGACATTGATGATTACAAAATATACGAGGAGCCGTTGGTTGGTTTTGCTGCTGCTGATGATCCAATGTACGAAGAGTTGAGGGCGGAAACAATCATCGGCCCGCACCACAAACTGCCAACCGATTGGCTCGATGGCGCAAAGTCTGTAATCTCGTATTTTCTTCCATTTTCAAAGGAGATTGTTGAGAGCAACAAGGTGGAAGGCCCCCCATCCGAAGAGTGGTATTTGGCCCGTTACTGGGGTGAGGAATTCAACATCGCAATGCGGGATCATCTTGTATAAGCGATTGTGGGTGGTGGCAATGGTGCTAATGGGGCTGTGGCGCCGGTTATCTCGGAAGGCTATTTGCAGGAGATTCAGTCAAGCAATTGGTCGGAGCGACACACCGCATTCATCGCCGGGCTGGGGACGTTTTGTCTCTCATACGCTTTGATATCAGAAAAGGGTTGTGCCGGGCGTTACGGGAGCGTAATTACCGATATCGACCTTGCCCCGACGCCAAGGACTGCAAAGGGGCTGATGGAAAATTGCCTCGATGACGGAGATGGCGTTTGTAATAAGTGTATTGAACGGTGTCCGGCTGACGCCATTTCCCATGAGAAGAAAGACCACAATGCATGCATGATGTATATCATCGAGAATGTTGTGGGCGTGTATCCCGAAAAGTACGGGGTTTATACGAGCGGTTGCGGAAAGTGCCAGACGAGCACTCCATGTGACAGGGTGAATCCCAAAAGGGAGAAATAATATGTCATTC
>JAUWME010000280.1 GCA_030613285.1 Candidatus Zymogenus sp.
GGGGGCCCCCGGGGGGGGGCGGGCCGCGGTTTGGCGGGTGGGGCAATGGGGGCGCAAAAAAAAGGGGGGGGGGCCGGACGGCCACCTGACTCACACGCCCGCATCAATATTGATGCTGATTGGAGGAAATGTAATAGTGATTGTCCTTGAGGGACTTGTTGTTTCAATCCAGTCGGTGAGGCTTATCTATTATGAATTTTTTAGTAAATTTTACAAGGGAGAAGGGAAGATATTTTCTCCTTTGAAGATCGGGGTAATTGGCGAAGAAAAATAGGATTACAAAGAAAAGGAGTTGTTTTATGAAGATCAAGAAGATTGTTGTCAAGCTGATAATGTTGAACGTTGTGCTTGTTATCGGCATGACCGGCATTATGATGTTTGGGGTCTTTGCGCCAGATGTTAGTTACGGATTTCAGGATGAGTATGATGAAGTTGTTGCTGAAAGCAAATTTCAAGAACCCTCAGCGAATGTGAGGGCATGGATGTATCTGGCAGCAGCGTTGTCCACAGGATTATCTTGCATCGCCGGGGGGATTGCGGTAAGTGGTGTTGGTTCTGCCGCTATGGGGGCACTGAGCGAAAAACCGGACCTTGTGGGCCGTGCCCTTATATTTGTTGGACTGGCAGAAGGAGTCTGTATCTACGGACTTATTATCTCCATTATGATTTTGGGTAAAATCTAACGTAACCGAAAGAGAAGAGAATATGGAATTTTTTGTAATCGGTGACAACGATACCGTTATCGGCTTTTCCCTTGCGGGAATCAGTGGGAGAAGTGTCGATAATCCTCAAGAAGGGCTTTTGGCCCTTAAAGAGGCTGTGGAGTCTGATAAGATCGGGATCGTCCTGATAACTGAAGCAGTGGCACAAGAGATAAGGTCTGAGATTGAGGAGATTATCATAACGATGAATCTTCCCCTTCTTGTGGAGATTCCAAATATCGACGGCCCCCTCGAAGATAAGGTCACCATTTCCGATCTGGTAAAGAGCGCCATCGGAATCAGTATCTGAGTTTTATGATTTCTTTGATGATAACTATTGAGGATAACTTATGGCACCTTTAGAATCTATTAAAAAACTGGGAGAAATTGTCCTGAACGAATCGAAGGATAAGACAGAGTGGATAATTCAAAGTGCCAAAGAGACAGAGAAGAAGATTCTCTCAGATGCTGAAAAGAAGGGAAAGGAGAATGCTGATGTGATTATCCAAGATGGGAAACAGTTGGGAGAAAAGGAGAGACAGAAACTTCTTTCCACAGCCGAGATGGAGGCAAAAAAACAAGTGTTGAACTCCAAGGAGGCATTGATTGAGGAGACCTTCCTAAAAGCGCGTATCAAGTTTGATGAGCTAAAAAAGACAAAAAAGTATAAGGATGTACTTGTTGGTCAGATAATATCCTCCATCGTGGAGCTTGATGGGAAAGAGTTTGTTGTGGAAGTCTATGAGGGGGAGAACTTGAAACTCACAAAGGAGATAGTTGAGAAGATAAATAAGGATACGAAAAGGAAGGGGTTGAAGTTGACATTAGAAGAGGTGTCTGATGACATGGGAGGGGTCATTGTCCGGGAGAAGGGCGGTAAGGTCTCAATTGATAACACCTTTGATAGTACTATTGACAGAAAGAGAAACGAGATAAGGGTCAGAATTTCAGAAGTTCTTTTTGAATAAGGAGTGATGATGGAAACCAAGGTCGGCTCCGTAATTTGGATCAGCGGTCCGGTAGTAAAGGCCAGGGTTGAAAAAGAGCTCGGTATGATGGAGATGGTATTGGTGGGGGAAGACAAGATATCGGGGGAAGTTATCGAGCTTGAAGAGGATGTTGCTACAATACAGGTGTACGAGCAAACAACAGGACTGAAACCTGGGGCTGAGGTTTACGGGACGGGGCGTCCCCTCTCTGTGGAGCTGGGGCCGGGGCTTATAAGCACCATCTATGATGGGGTGCAGAGACCCCTGGAGAAAATCTTCAAACAAACCGGTGATTTTATCGAGCGGGGCGTTCAGGTAAGCCCCCTTTCCAGGGAGATTAAATGGGATTTTACCCCAACCGTCAAAGTTGGCGATGAGCTCAAAGGCGGGGCAATTTTGGGAACAGTTCCGGAGGGATTTGTTCTCATCCACAAGATTCTTCTTCATCCCAATATTTCGGGTAAGGTAAAACAAATCGCAGAGAAGGGTGAATATACACTCGAAGACGTGATTTGCAAGATCGATACTGGGAATGGAGTTGAAGAGATCAAGATGTAGCACCGCTGGCCGGTGAGGGATGGAAGACCATATGCAAAAAGACTTGCCCCGTCAGTACCGTTGATTACAGGTCAGCGGATTATTGATACCTTCTTTCCCCTTGCCAAGGGGGGAACGGCGGCGATTCCAGGTGGGTTTGGCACAGGTAAGACCGTAACCCAGCACAATCTTGCAAAGTGGTCAGATGCCGATATTATTGTCTACATCGGGTGCGGAGAGCGGGGAAATGAAATGACTGGCGTTTTGGTGGAGTTTCCAGAGTTGATGGATCCAAAGACTGGAAAGACCATCATGGAGAGGACAATCCTCATAGCCAATACGTCAAATATGCCCGTGGCCGCCAGAGAGGCGTCAATCTACACGGGGATTACACTGGCGGAGTATTATCGGGACATGGGATACGACGTTGCGGTAATGGCAGATTCCACGTCCCGGTGGGCAGAGGCCCTTCGGGAAATATCCGGGCGACTCGAAGAGATGCCAGCCGAAGAGGGATTTCCTGCGTACCTTGCAACACGCCTCGCAGAATTTTACGAGCGTTCCGGAAGTGTGGTGACTCTGGGGGGGGAGATGGGATCTGTAAGCGCCATTGGGGCGGTGTCTCCTCCGGGGGGAGATTTCTCGGAGCCGGTTACCCAGCACACAAAGAGATTTGTCCGATGCTTCTGGGGGCTTGACAAGGAGCTTGCCTCGGCGAGGTTCTATCCTGCAATCAACTACATGGACAGCTACAGTGAATATGTAGATGAGGTGGAGACGTGGTGGCGAGAGAACAGCGACAGGGATTGGAAGGTAATGAGAAGCGAGGCGATGGTGATCTTGAGGCAGGACGATAAACTCCAGCAGATTGTGAGACTTGTGGGCGAAGACGCCCTGCCCGATGAGCAGAAGCTCGTTGTCGATGGCGCAAAGCTGATTAAAAATGCCTTTATGCAGCAGAGCGCCTTTGATGACGTCGATATGTTTTGTGTACCAGCAAAGCAGGTCAAAATGATGAGAATCATTATGCAGTTTTATCAAAGGGCGCGGATTGTAATTAACCAAGGAGTACCTATCTACAAGATTAGGGAGCTACCTGTTTTAAATGAAATTAACAGGATGAAGGGAAAGATTGGTAACAAGGAGATCGAGAGTTTTGATGTATTGATAAAGCAAGTTGACGATGAGTTTGATAACCTTATTTCCTGACCAAAGGAGCTGAATCGATGACGGTTGTAAAAGAATATGTGGGACTGCAGAAGGTTAAAGGCCCTTTGATATTTATCGAAGGGATAAAAGATGTGGGTTTTGAGGAGATGGTGGAGATTACATCGCCAAAAGGTGAGAAGCTCCACGGCAGGGTCCTCGAAATTGGCAGTAACATCGCCGTGGTGGAGGTCTTTGAAGGAACCAGAGGGTTGAGCATCAAAGGCAGTAAAGTGAGATTTCTTGGAAAGCCCCTCAGGCTCCCTGTTTCCGTTGATATGTTGGGCAGGGTCTTTAATGGCATTGGGATACCCATTGATGGAGGCGCCGAGTCCATCACAAAAATTCACAGGGATATAAACGGCGCACCCATAAATCCAATTATAAGGGAATACCCCAGCGATTTTATCCAGACAGGCATTTCTACTATCGACATGATGAATACCCTTGTCCGTGGGCAAAAGCTTCCGATTTTCTCCGGCTCTGGACTTCCCCACAATCAGCTTGCGGCACAGATTGTCAGGCAGGCAAAGATTATTGGAGAAGAGGAAGAATTTGCTATCGTTTTTGCAGCCGTTGGGGTAAAGCACGACGTCGCCGATGTTTTTAGAAACAGTTTTCAGGAGAGTGGCGCACTAAAAAATGCAGTGATGTTTCTAAACCTTGCCGATGACCCATCCATCGAAAGGCTGGTTACTCCAAGGTGCGCCCTAACAATGGCGGAATACCTCGCCTTTGACAAGGGGATGCACGTCCTTGTGGTGATTACCGACATGACAAATTACTGCGAGAGCCTAAGGGAGATTTCGACCTCAAAGGGGGAAGTCCCCAGCAGG
>JAUWME010000537.1 GCA_030613285.1 Candidatus Zymogenus sp.
CCATCTCAGCGGTAACAAAAAACGCCCCGAAGTTTTTGGCGTCGAGATATTCAAAACGCAATAGATCAAAGGAGCCACTATGGCCGGGAAGAAAAAAACAAATCTTGTGGATGGAAAACATTCCATTGCCGACCTCGTCGATATCAAACGGTTGATACAAATCTCCAATGACTTTTCGAAAGCCACGGGGTTTATAACGAGCTTCGTGTCGTATCCCGATCAAGAAGTACTGATTAGCACCGGCTTGAGAGACATCTGCAAAAAGTTTCACCGGGCAAATCCGGAGTCGGAAAAGCTGTGCAAAATGTGTAATGCCCAACTGACAAAGGAATTAAAAGAACTGAAGGAGTTTAACATCAATGAGTGCGGCAACGGACTTATCGAAGGGGCAACACCGATAATTGTAAGGGGGACGCATATTGCCGATCTCTTCACCGGACAGACATTGTTAAAAAAACCCGATCTGGAGAAATTCAAAAAACAGGCCGAGACCTACGGCTACGATCAAGAAAAATATCTTAAGGCTCTAAAGAAGGTTCCAGTGGTGTCTTCTCAGCAATTGAAAAAGACACTCTCGTTCATGAGCGAGATCGCCGTAATGATTGTCGAACAGGGGCTTTCGCAAATTGAGATTGAGGAGAGCAGGGGGGAGTTAACAAAGGAGATTGCTGAGAAAGAGGACCTGCTTGTAGAGCTTAAGGAGAGCGAAGAGAAATTCAGAGATATTTTTGAGAATTCTACAGAGGCGATATTTACAGTGGACCTCAAGGGCAACTTTACTTCCGCAAACAACTTTATGGCTGAATTTACGGGTTACAGAATAGACGAGATAGTGGGGATGAACTACAGGAAATTTGCAATGCCAGATGTTTTAAAAGAGGTATACAAAACCTATAACCATATGTACAGAACAGGCGAAAAGATATATGACCTGTCATACGATATAATCACAAAAGGTGGGGGAATTAAGACAATACTTGGCAATGTAGATGTAATTAAGAAGGATGGCGAGATAATTGGGTTTCAGGGCTCACTGCGGGATGTCACGGAGAAAGTAAGGGCCGAAGAAGCTCTCAAAAAGAGCGAGGAGAGATTCTCACGCTTAGTGGAAAACGCCAAGGACGTGATTTACAGAATGTCACTTCCCGATGGGAATTACCAATACGTCAGTCCCGCTTCTGAGGAGGTATTTGGGTTTACGCCCGATGAAATGTACGAAAACCCAAAATTGATACAGGAAATTATGCATCCCGACTGGGTGGAATATTTTGAGGAGCAGTGGGAGAACCTAATCCAAGGTAGTATGCCTGATTATTATGAATACCAGATAATTCATAAATCCGGCGAAACTAAATGGTTGAACCAAAGGAATGTTCTAATTCGTGACGATGAACAAAAAGTCATTGCCATTGAGGGGATTGTAACTGATATAACAATCAGAAAACGGGTGGAAGATTACCTGATGAAGTCAGAGGATCGGTATCGGGCCTTGATTGAGAGCACAAATGACGGGATCATCGTTGTTCAGGAGGGGAAGTTCATATACTTCAACGATGTTTTTTCCGACCTTTGGGGTTACACAGAAGATGAACTTCAGGATCAATCATTTGAGAAGTTTGTTCATCCCAACGATCTTGAGATGGTTGCCGATAT
>JAUWME010000235.1 GCA_030613285.1 Candidatus Zymogenus sp.
TCCGGGGGGCCGAATTCTTTGACGCATTTTTTCATAACGGAAGCTACTTTCTTGTGATCAGAAACGTCCAGGGTAAATTGGGCGACTTTCTGCTCTTTTGAGATTGTATGTTCTCCTATCTCTTTTACTGCACTCTTGAGCTTCTCTAATCCTCTGGCAAAGATGATAATATTTGCCCCTTCCTCTGCAAGCAGATTTGCCGTGGAAAGCCCCATGCCGCTGGAGCCACCGATGATGTATGCCGTTTTATTTTTAAAATCCTTCACAATAGTATTCTCCTTTTATATTATGTATGGCTACCTTTTTCCCATTCTATATGTATGGCGTCAAAAATCAACACTTTTTTTAGATACGCTTTTCAAACGTGTTTTAGAAAAAACCATAAAATTTCAGTACAGCACAATATTGCTTGAAATCTTACAAAAGGTGGGTTATTGTATTGACATTGTAATATAACCGATGGACAGGAAGCCACTACCGGATAAAATTTAGTTTCAAATTACGAGGTAAAAAATGGCAAGACTTGATAGCATGAATGAAAAGGAACAAAAATTTATACTCAGCGTCCCATGCCCGACCTACGACACCCAGCCGTGGGTGGAAGGACCATCCCTTTCCAAAAGGCGCGTTGCGATTATTACCACGGGGGGATTGCACAAGCGGGGCGATCGTCCCTTCACGTTTGATCCGGGGGATCTTTACAGGATCATTCCGGGGGACATCGAGGCAAATGATCTTGCGATAAGCCACGTCTCCACAAACTTTGACCACTCGGCTTTTCAACAAGATTGGAATGTCCTCTTTCCCATCGACAGATTAAATGAGCTGGCAAAAGATGGGACGATTGGTTCAGTAGCAGATTACCACTATTCTTTCATGGGGGCGACCGACCCAACACAGATGGAATCCGAGGCGAGGGAGCTCGCGAAAATCTTAAAGAAGGACAAAGTTGACGCACTGCTGCTTTTGCCTGTCTGACCACTCTGCACGCGCGCCGTTGGCGGGCTAGCGCATTTTTTTGAAGACGAGGGTATCCCCACTACGTTGATCAGCCTCATTCGCGAACACACAGAAAAGATGAAACCACCCCGTGCATTGTGGGTTCCCTTTGAGCTGGGCCGTCCTATGGGGGCGCCAAATAACGTTCAATTCCAGATGAAGGTTCTTCTTGGCGCCTTAAATCTCCTTGAGGAAAAAGAAGGGCCGATTCTCATTGACTTTGGTGAAGAGGATCCGACGGTGGAGGGTACAATTACAAACCTTGTGTGTCCCGTGAATTTTGCCCAAAAGGATGAGGATCTTTCGGACACCGAGAAGTTGATAAATACGGTGAAGGCTGAGATGAATTCCCTCCGCCCTTGGTACGATGAGGCGATTAAAAAGAGGGGACGCACAACGGTGGGGGTAAGCGGCATCGAGCTTGATGGTTTGATAGATTTTATCGCCGCATTTTTTGATGGCGGACTTCCGGAAAATCCGAAGGAGGATATTGCCCTTCCCTTGGTGCTAAATTTTGCCACGGATGATCTCAAGGCATTCTATTTTGAGGCGATTACCATACAACCCGGGCAGAAGTCGCCATCGGGCCAAGTCCTTGAAGATTGGTTCTGGGGCGAGACTAAGGCGGGTAAGATGTTTTTGAAACTGAAGGAGTCTTTGAAAGGGAGCGAAGATGGCTTGATTCAGGCAGTTGCCAGAATAATGATTGTCCCTTCCTCCCAAGCTTACAGGAAGAAGGAGTTGTAGAGTCTTGGGGGATGCTATCTCAATTAAAAAAAGTCAAAATATTTTTGAGGTGTGGGCTTGGACGGGTTTCCTTACACCTGTTATTGCCCCTTTAATGTCATTCCCGCGGAAGCGGGAATCCAGGCTAAAATAAAATCATAATACAAGACAAGGGGCTTAAGCCCCTTGTTAAAGTAAATAAAGGCGGAAATACAGTAAATAAACTTAAAGGAGTAAAAAGATGATTGTTGTTGCAAAGCTCACAGCCAAAGATGGCATGGATAAAAAGCTAAAAGAAATTTTGGTGGATATGGTCTCAAAGGTCAAGGAGGAAGAGGGTACTCTCCTTTATTCTCTCAGCTGTTCCCAGCAAGACCCGAAGCAATTTGTAATCTACGAAAAGTATGTCGACATGGATGCTTTTATTCATCATTCCTCCACAGCTCATTTTAAGGAGATGTCCGCAGCCCTTGCCCCGCTCCTTGACGGCGCTCCGGAGATTGGTTTGTACGACGAAGTGGCGGAGCTGGATAAATAGTTAAAAAGGCAATTTATGTATGACAGGTGGGTGGTCGAATGATTTCAAAGAGTGATATAGTTGAAAAGGCCTTTGAGCTGGGCTTTGAGGATATCGGCTTTACAACGGCCGAGCCTTTCGAGGCCCAAAAGGAATTTTTAACAGACAGGGAAAATTATTATGCACCACTAATTGAAAAGGGTCTTGACCTTTTTGCCGGAACCGATCCCAAGAATATACTCCCAGATGCCGAGACGATAATAGTCTTGATGGAAAACTATTTTACAAAATCCTTTCCCAAGTCAATGGAGAGATACTTTGGTCGTTGCTACCTCGACGACGACAGGATGACAGGTGACGGTCTCGTCAAAAGAATCAAGGTCTTCAGGGGTTATCTCAGAGATAATGGAATAGATTCAAAGGTGCCATTTCATCTTTCTCATCGGGTCTCTGCGGCTCGGGCCGGGCTGGGGACGTATGGGAAAAATTGCCTTTTCTATTCTCGAAAGGCTGCGCGCCAAGGTTCTTGGGTGCTTCCCATTGCTATTGTTGTCAACAAAACATTTGAGGCTGATGAACCCACCGGTGGGTTGGGGTGTCCCGACTGGTGCCAAAACACCTGCATCGTAGCCTGCCCAACGGGGGCATTGACTGGCCCCAGGATGATCGATCCCGCAAAATGCATCTCGTATCTTACTTATTACGGGGAGGGGATAACGCCGGTGGAGTATCGGGAGCCGATGGGCCTTTGGGTTTACGGTTGTGATCGCTGTCAGGAGGTCTGTCCAAGAAACGGGCCGTGGCTTTCGATGATTCTCCCTATAAACGAAAGGGTTGTAAAAAAGGAGGGAGACTTTGAGCTCAGACAACTTTTAGCGATGGACAAGGGTTATTTTGAGACCAAAATCTGGCCACATATGTTCTACATGTCATATGACGATATCTGGCGCTGGAAGATGAACGTTGCGAGGGTTATGGGAAACAGTCTTGATATGGAATTTGTTGACGACCTTGTTGATGCATTAAATGAAAACGACGACCCCAGGGTCAAGGGGATGTGTGTTTGGGCCTTGGGAAGGATTGGAGGGAGTGGTGTGAAGAGCGCAAAGGTGATGGTTGAGGCGTTGTTTAATGATGTAAAAGATATTGAAGGGGATGGATTGGTTGTGGGTGAGATTGAGCGGGCTTTTGAGATGTGTCAATAAACCGCTGCTGATAGTAATTAGATGTCATTCTGGATTCACAGTCAAGCTGAGAATGACAGTGTAAATATCATTCTGGATTCCCAGTCAAGCTGAGAATGACAGAATAGAAGGATCCCTTTGTCTCGCTGAGGATGACAGTATATATTGCATAACTAACAAAAACAATATTGACCCCGACTTGACGTGATATATGGAGGTTTCTTCATATAAAAATAGTAATAATTCTCATTATAAATGTATAAAGGCTTGAAATCTTGAGTCAGGTGGTGTATCTTTATTCCTCAAGTTAGATGAGTGTGGGCGCTGTTTGTAAAGAACATACTCCCGACTTGCCCAATTTGATATTTCAAGTAGATTTGATAAGAACAGAAATCTAAAACGATCTGATGTGCGTGGAATAAAGGTCGCATAATAGTAAAGAGGTGCGAAGATGAATTTTAAAAAGCTGACCGAGGATAGAAAAAAGAGGGCAAAGGCAATCGCTAAGGCTGGAGGTTTTAATGCGGCGTTGGAATCCGGGAAACTTCCGCAATATGCCGACCTCACTCTTTCAGAGACTATAATATTGGGGCTTCTCCGACAGGGTGTGACAAAATTCATCGCTATTTTTGGCCACGGCTCAACGGAGATTGGGGAAGTCTTGAGGATATACGAAGGGGAGGGGGTTTTAAAAACCCATTCTGTCCGCCACGAGCCGGAGGCCGTCCACGCAGCTTCTGCCCTTCGCTGGGTCACCAATGAGAAGGCTGCGGTGGTAACATCCATCGGGCCAGGGGCATTGCACGCCCTTTCCGGCTCCTTGGTGCCGTTGAGCAATGGACTGGTTGGCTGGTTTTTGCTGGGTGACGTAACCACAGAGGACGAAGGTCCCAATATGCAGCAGATTCCGGGTTACGATCAAGACCAATTTTTACGCCTCTTCAAAGCTATGGGAAGATCGTATATGCTGCACACTCCGGGGGCGGTTGTAACTGCCCTTAGGAGAGGGATGAACGTTGTGGAGCATCCCTATCGGGCGGGGCCGTTTTTTCTCCTACTGCCTATGAATACTCAAGCGTTTGTGCTCGAAAATTTCAACCTCGATGCGCTCCACGTAAATCCTCCCCCGCTGCCCGGTACTGCTCCTGACGATGGTAAATACAAGCTGGCCGCCGACTTGATTAGAAAATCGGAAAGGGGTGTGGTCAAGGTTGGCGGGGGCGCCAGAGGGGCTGGGGATGAGCTTATAGAATTTTTTGAGCTCAC
>JAUWME010000146.1 GCA_030613285.1 Candidatus Zymogenus sp.
AGACAACAAACGGTTGATATTCCACAGGAATAAATAGCGCGCTGGTTCCGAGGTGGTAGATTGCAAAATCAGAAACAGCAAAGATCAGGAGACCGATAAATATAGTTCCTTGGTTCATTCAATATTGCTGTGCAACTAATACGACAACCCTCATCAACAACGTCATAGTGGCTGTTGTCCAACACAACGCGGGTAGATACGGGAGAACTTGCCTCTACAAATCCACCAATCCCAATTATTGACCAACCCCCAATCAACGAACAATTAACCAACTCCTTCCCAACCCCCAGACAATCTACTCGACAGAATCATTGTAGTTGAGAACTGCTGCTTTTCATAAAACGGTCTTCTGAAAATTGATCACGTATCCACTTCCAGATATCTTTAATTTTTGATAACGCCCATAACTGGTGAACTTCTGACAAAAGCCCGATTTTTTCCGCAACATCAACTTCATGATTTCTATACATTGGCCTCAGATGAAACCATAATGAATAGGAATTCTCTTCATCCTTAGGTTTTATAATACTCGGATGCAACAAACCCTTTGCAATTCTAATATTTTCTATTCCCTCATGAAGCGCAATGCTTCTTTTTGGAAATATAAAGAAAGGTTTGTAGTTGAATATTAGTGTGCCCTTTTCACATATCAATTTACCGTAACTCCTGTTTTTTACTTCCTCAATGCCTTTAGAGCTGAATGCATATATATGCTCTTCACTATCGATATCTACTCTCGTCCACTTAAATGTAACAACATCGTAGAATAAGATTATACCGAAGACTGACAGTCTAAACGACCAGCCAGCTATTTTGTATGAAATATATATAATTATGAGAGAAGCTATAAGTCCAAGAAATGGGCTTATGAGAGTCAATATCGTGAAATTAACAAGCAAAAAAAGCCTTAATAATTTGAGAAAGAGTCCCGTAAATGGAATTGGAGAAATGAAAGTTAAAGTTTCAACAGTACCACTGGAAAGCCAGACGATGAAAAATATTACGGCGCAAGTTGAAACAATTGCAATTATTGCTATAATTTTAACAATATCAACCATCCCTGCATTAAGAGATACGGCAATACTTTCTTGAGTTGCTGCAAATGCAGAAGATACAGGATTAATAGTTTTAATCATAGAGGATAAACTTTTACTCAACGGTTCATTCAGCACATCCACAATGAATGGAACCCTTGAAGAAAAGGCAAGGATAGCAAAAACCTTGTGCTCGACCAATTCTAACCCATCAAGAAACTGTTTAAGGGGAGGAAAAGCCTCACAGATTGTGTCTTTCATGATGATTATCACAAGCATCAGAAATGCCGGGATCAAAAACCAAAGTGAATTGTACCATTGTATTGGCTCTGAATTTATGGTGGCCTTATAGTTTTCAAACGCACCAACAACAACCATTCCTAAAAGCGGGTTGATTGCCAATCCAACCATAGTTGATATCTCAGTTGAGATCATGCTTCCCCTATCGACAAGGACGTCAATCGTATTGGCCTTCTCCTTTACGGTATCCAGATTAGTTGCTACATCATTCGCGCAAGAATTCGAACACATCAATATGAATAATATCAGTAGAAATGCTATTTTGCTATTTCGTGATATGTTAATTTCTTTCTTCAATCTCTTTCTCATCATTATTTTTTTGTTACCAACCCCTCCTGACCCGTCCCCGATAATTGTTCAACCTTTCCACCACCCACCACAGCACCAATTCAGATGTGATGTGCTACCAGCCCCCACCTCCCCTGTCCACTCCCAAGCATAGCAAACAAATTATCAAAGTTGTTGGAAAAATACAAGTTTTTCTTGTCATTTTTGAATTTATAATTAAGGAGTTGGTAATACTTGGGGCGTTTCGGATGAGTGGGAAGTTTTAGAAAACAGTGGGGGTGGTGCTTTTGGCAGTCTTGTGGAATAAACCACCAAATTGTCACGTCACTTTCTCCCACCTTGTCATTTAAAAGTACCGCAGGGAGCGCGGTGGAATTCTTAAATGACGTATATTCTTAATGGCGCCTACACCTGCGGTGTAAATTCTTAATAGCGCCTACCTTTTTAAGACAAACCCTTGTGGGAGAATCTCCCAGCTAAAAAGCATATTGAGATTGCCACGTCGTTCTCCCGACCAAAGGTCTGCTTTTTCAAATAAATATTCTCCTCTTGAATGACAGAAGCCGCGGTTTTTTGTAAAAACTACACTGACAAGTTGACAACAGACACCGAGTGGTTTTTGAAAAACACTCCTTAATTTTTTGTCTGTCCTTTTTGTCAAAACAGTGGTAATATTCTTACGAGGCAATTCATCATTTTAGATTTTTGATTTTAAATATCTTTAGACTGCTTTAAAATGAAACCAAAAAACTATCTATTGACGGTACTGGCAATAATTATATTGTTGGTAATAAGTGCGGGCATTGCCCACGCCGCCGACCCCACCCACACCTCCAAACTCATTGAAAAGGCCGACATCGCCTTTCACGCCAATGACTACGAAACTGCGGTGGAGCTATACAAACAGGCCCTCGAAATTGACCCCTCTAACTACATGACATGGACAAACCTGGGGTTCTCTCTGTCTGAGCTGGAAAAATTCGACGAGTCCTTAAAGTGCTACAAAAAGGCGGTGGAGTTGGGAGCGCAATTCAATGAAGGCTCAGCGATATCAGATGAAGCGAGAGAGCTTTTCTACAGTGGAAATGATTATCAAAACTCAGGCAAGTATAAAGAGGCAATTTTACTCTATGAAAAAGCAAACAAAAAAGACCCCAATAATGGAACAATACTGCAAGCAATGGGTTGGTCATACAAGAAGGGTGGTGATAGTGTAAATGCAGAAACGATGTTTAAAAAGGCAATTCGTGTCGAACCACTATTTTCATACCCCTATGGTTCACTGGGATATATTTATTACGATTCTAATTCTTTCGTAAAATGCAGGCACTTCTACTTAGTTATGTTGATAATTGGCATTGATAATCTTGAAATAAAAAAGCAAATAACAGAGCGTTTAAAAGAATTCGAGAAACTCCTAAACAAGTGATGCAACAAAACACACAATAAAATTATAAATCAAGCCATTTATAGCTATCTTTACATTGTTTCTAATCACCCTCCCCGCCCCTGTTTAATCACTGCAATTTCCCTCAACTTATAAAGTTGTTGACATTATTACCACAATGTGGTATTCGTTATAGAACTTATTATTGATTGGGTTCTATAAATCAAATATGGAAAGAGAAAAATTTGTACTGGCGAGAAAGAGTTTAGGAAAGACACAAAAACAACTGGCGGAGCTTCTGGGAACCTCCTTAAAGGCAATCCATAGTTACGAACAGGGATGGCGATCGATACCAGTCAGCGTGGAGAGACAGCTTTTTTTCCTGATCGCCATAAAGGAAGTGGAAAATCAAATCCCTGAACTGTGTTGGGTCATAAAAAAATGCCCCCCAGATAGGAAGGAGCGGTGTCCCGCCTGGGAATTTAATGCGGGGAGGCTATGTTGGTTTATCAACGGCACAATTTGTGAGGGAGTGGTTCACAAAAATTGGGATGAGAAGATGAAGATATGTCAATCATGCGAGGTGCTGTCATCAGGCGCTCTGTCTTTTTTGCTTGAATCTTAAGATGCTTCTTTCTTGGATTTTCCACGGTAATTTTCTTTTCTTAATAAATTACAAACAGGATGTTCCAATATTTTTGTTGAATATAATTAGTTAGGAATGCATTTAATCCTTTTTTAAAAAGCACTGCTTTTAGTTAAACGGAGTAATAAAATGAAAAAGAATGATTCTTATCGTTTTCAGACACGGGTCATCCACGATGCTCAATCCCCGGACGAGTGGCGGGGGGCAACCCTCACCCCCATATATCAAACTGTGTCTCATCAACATCCCACAGCAGAAAATCTCAGTGACACCTTTGCCGGGAAAAAAACAGACAATATTTATATGCGTCTTACAAACCCGACAAATAGCGTTTTGGAAGAAAAGATTTCGGCCCTCGAAGGTGGGGCGGGTGCCGTGGTTATGTCTTCCGGGATGGCCGCCATCACCAACGCCTGCATGGCGCTTTTGAGGGCCGGTGATGAGTTTGTGTGTGGCAATTCGCTCTTCTTGTCTACATATATCCTATTTACAAATATCTTCAAAAAATACGATATTACAGCCCGTCTTGTTGAGCCCACCGATGTCGGGGCGATTGAGGCGGCCATAAATGACAAGACCCGATTTATCTATCTGGAGACAATCGGTAATCCAAAGATGGACGTTCCTGATATCTCCCAGGTGGCAAAACTTGCTCACAAGCACGATCTCCCCCTGATTGTTGACAACACCCTTGCCACTCCCTATCTGTGTCGACCCTTGGAGCTTGGCGCCGATGTGATAATTCATTCCACCACAAAATATCTTAGTGGTCACGGAAATGCCCCCGGTGGTGTGGTCATTGACGGGGGAACTTTTTCATGGCCAGAGAAACGCTTTCCCGACTTCAAACCCTTTATCGACCGTAAAGGCCCCCTTGCTTTTTTGGACAAGGTCTGGCGGGAGCACCACATCAATTTTGGGACCACCCAGGCCCCGCTGCACTCTTTCCTGACTCAGCTGGGACTGGACACCTTGGCCATTCGGATGGAACGGCACATTGAAAACACCGAAGGAGTGGTAGAGTTTTTGAATAGCAGATCAGAAGTGTCCTGGATCAACTATCCGGGACTCAAGGACAATCCATCCCACGACGTTGCAAAAAAACAGTTTGATGGAAATGGTTTTGGTGGTATGATGGCCATTGGCCTTAAAGATCAGGCGGCGTGCTTTAAGTTCATCAACAGCTTAAAGCTAATATATCATCTGGCGAACCTTGGAGATTGTAAGACACTTGTGATTCATCCTTACTCATCTCAATACATTTCGTTTGATGACCCCACAAGGCTCAGCCTCTCCATCACGCCGGATTTGGTAAGGCTCTCTGTGGGCATCGAAGCAATAGAAGATATCTGTGAGGATTTGGGCCAGGCGCTTGACAGTCTGTAGAAAAAGTTATGAGCGAATATATTGAACATGACAGCCACGGTGTTTCGGTGGGATTGGTGGAAAAGAAGTTCTTCACGTTTGCGGAGCCACCCCATAAGATGATATTGGAAAGTGGTGAGAAGCTCGGCCCCGTAACGATTGCCTACGAAACTTGCGGGAAATTGAACCGAGACAAAAGCAATGCCATATTGATTCCTCACGCCCTCTCTGGAGATTCCCACATGGCAGGGTATTACAGCGAGGATGATAAGAAGCCCGGCTGGTGGGATATCATGGTCGGCCCCGGCAAGGGGATAGACACAAACAAATACTTTGTAATCTGCTCAAATATCTTGGGCAGCTGCATGGGTTCCACCGGGCCCGGCTCCATCAACCCGGTGTCTTCTGACAATATCAAGCCGTACGGAGTCGATTTTCCAGTGGTAACCATCGGGGATATTGTCAGGGCGCAAAAGGCTCTTTTGGACAGCCTTGGTATTGATAAAATTCTTTCAGTCATCGGTGGCTCCATCGGCGGGATGCAGGTGCTGGAGTGGAGTGTCGCATATCCAGAGATGGTGGTTTCTGCCATCCCCTTGGCAACAACCACCAGACACTCTGCTCTCTCCATCGCCTTTAACGAGGTGGCCAGACAATCAATCATGGCCGACCCCAACTGGAACAATGGAGACTACTATTCGGGGGAAAAGCCCGACCTTGGACTTGCCCTCGCCCGCATGATTGGCCACATCACCTACCTCTCCGACGAATCCATGCGACAAAAATTTGGGCGCCGGCTTCAGGACAAGGGTGATTTTTCGTTCAATTTTGACGTCGACTTTGAGGTGGAAAGCTACCTGCACTATCAGGGGACAAAATTTGTGGAGCGTTTTGACGCCAACTCGTTTCTTTACATTACAAAGGCGGCCGACTACTACGATCTTGAAAAACAACACGGCGATGGATTTGCCGTTAAGGCCTTTTCCAAATGCAAGGCGAAGTTTTTGGTGGTCTCTTTCACATCCGATTGGCTGTATCCCACCTATCAATCCAAGGCGATGGTTCAGGCCATGAAGAAGAACAATATCGATGTGAGTTTTTGTGAAATCGAGGCCGACTGTGGCCACGATGCTTTTCTGCTTCCAAACGAGCGATTGAGTACAATGATTAGTGGTTTTTTGGAACGGGTTTATGGAGAAGTTGGACAGCTATAAAAAAATCCGGTTTGACCTTCAGGTTGTTGCCTCTTGGATTGAGCCCGGCTCCAAGGTGCTCGATCTCGGATGCGGCGAGGGCAACCTCCTTTATTTTTTGAGAGAAAATAAACAAGCGGTTTGC
>JAUWME010000101.1 GCA_030613285.1 Candidatus Zymogenus sp.
ACGCAGTGCGATGACATTGGGGTGAGACGGCATATAAAAAGCAAGCTCGGCCGTCGCGCCATACTCTTGTGTAAAGACAAAAACCTTCTCTTCTCCACCCATCTCTATGTAAACCTCCTCGCCCCTTTCTCCAAGGATGTCCCACCCCCGAAGCCCATTGGTGGGGTCTCGCTCCGGGTCTTCTGCAAGTATTTTGGGGGCAATTTTCCAGATTACATCGAAGTTGTAGGCAAATACGTTTAGGGAAATGAGAAAGATCAGGGTAAACCAGCTGTATTGCAGGAATCTCTTTCTTTTTAATCCCTTGTAATTTTTTAGCGCCTCGTCGATGACACAGCCGAAGACGAGAAACGGCCCAATATATCCGAGCATCGGCCAGTTTGCCTCTGCCCTGCCCCGCATGCTCATTAGTATTATCAAGATAAAAATAGGCGCCGATGTAAAAAAGATGAGGCGGTAAAGCTCCTTTTTCTCTTTAAACGCCCTTTTGATTATCAAATAGTAGATATAGACGAATGGAATGAAGATAAATGGCGTCAACAATCCGACCTGCCCGCCGATAAACTCCAAAATGGTCAGGGGGTTAAACTCCCTCGATCTTGTGATTCCGCCAAGCCCAAAGGCGTGTCTAAACATGGCAAAATCGTGGTGCCAGTTCCAGTAGAGGACTGGGGCAGACACGACAAAGGCCAGTAGCACCGCAAGATAGAAATGGGGCGATTTTAGCCATCTCCTCATTTTGGGTGATGTGATTACGTAGAGAATCACCATAAAAGAGTAAAACCAGTACATAATGTGGGTCAAAAGCCCCAGCCCCAAGAAGAGACCGACGATGTACCAGAGCGCTGCCCCCTCTTTGAGGTTTTCATCTTTGGCATCTTTTTCAGTTATTTTAAAGAGGAGATAAATCATCATGGGATAAAAGAATATCATCGGGGAGTAGTAAGTCATAATCAACCCACCCGCCAGCGATATCGGCATCAGGTTGAAGAGAAAGGCAGCCGCAAAACCAGCCCTGGGCGATTTGAACATATCCTTTGCCGCAATGTAAAAGATGACCGATGTTGCTGTCATAAAGAAAACTGCTCCAATCCTGACCCCAACCACGGTGTCCCCGAAGAGGGCGGTGGTAAAGGCGATAATGTATGCCACCACCGGCCCTTGGTCAAAATAGCTGGGAGCAAGCCTTCGGGACCAATCCCAGAAATAGGCTTCATCGGGGACGAGGTTTAGCGGGCCGTACATAATGTAGAGGATTCTAATGACGGTAAAGATTAGTATTACCGTTAGTAGCGCAAGAAAATATTTTTTCTCAAGATTATTTTCAAGACTTAAATCTTTTTCATCGGACATTCTTTTTTCCTTCAGTTTACGTTATTTGTTTAAATCACTTTTTGGTGCTTTCCTTACATCTTCTTTTGATCAATCCTAATAAATCACATTTTAAATAAAATATCAATCATTTTGGTAATAGCATTGGAAGTAGCTTAGAAAGTGGTAGTGTTAATTAGCGTGAGTTAGAAAGTTGTGTTGTGCAGTTTTAGGATAGTAGATTTTTGCGCCTCTAAAATTCTTGACATAACAAGGATAAGTTGGTATCCTAAAGGATTGAGCTAAGTTAAATTTCAATAATTAAAGTTAAAAAGTTAGTTAAATATTATGTTCAAAAACCTAAGGAGCCAAGGAGGATTCGATGATTGAAAAAACCCTGTCCATAATAAAGCCGGATGGTGTAAAAAAAGGCGTTATCGGTGATATCGTAAAGACATTTGAGGAAAACGGGCTTAAAGTTGTCGCAATGAAGATGATCCACATGAGCAAAAGAGAGGCGGAGGGATTTTACGCCGTTCATAAAGAGAAACCCTTTTTCCAGTCTTTGACAGACTTCATGTGTTCCGGGCCCTCTGTGGTTCAGGTCTTGGAGGGTAAAAATGCCATTGATAAAAATCGGGAAATTATGGGCGCCACCAACCCAAAAGATGCCGACCCCGACACAATCAGGGATAAACACGGGAGCTCCATCGAAGTGAATACAGTCCACGGCTCCGATGCCCCAGAAACGGCAAAAACCGAGATTGCATATTTCTTTTCAGATATCGAGACGTTCTCTTAAAAAGGATAATCTCATTTCAAAAAGTAAGTTAGAAATTTTTTTTGGGATATCAACATGAAAGACCTCCTTGGCCTCTATCCTCAAGAAATCACCGAGATTGTAACGTCCCTGGGCGATAAACCTTTTCGGGCAAGGCAACTCCTCAAATGGATTTATTTAAAAGGAGTGAGCGATTTTGACGAGATGACCGATCTCTCCATCGATTTCAGGGAGAGATTGTCAGCCTCAACCAAGATAAGCAAGCTCGTCTGTGAAAAGATAACCACATCAGGAAGAGAGGAGAATCTCCACAATGACGAAAAAGAGAGTGATGAGACGACTAAGCTCCTCTTTAGACTCGATGATGGTGAAAGAATCGAATCGGTTATAATTCCCGACGGCAAAAAGAGGACGCTTTGCATTTCAAGCCAGGTAGGTTGTGCCCTCGGCTGTACTTTTTGCATGACGGGAAAGATGGGCTTTGTCCGAGACCTGACTGCAGCCGAGATTGTGGGGCAGGTAATTGCCGCCGGAAAATATCTTTCTGAGATTAAGGGAGAAGATGGAAGCGACGATGAGGGGATAAAGATATCCAATATTGTCTTTATGGGAATGGGGGAACCCCTCTTAAACTACGATGAGGTGGTAAGGGCCTACGACATCATTTCATCGGGATGGGGGCTGGAAATCTCTTGGAGGAAAATCACGATTTCAACAGCGGGCATTCCAGACGCCATTTTGAGGCTGGGACGAGACAGAAACATCAACCTTGCGGTATCGCTTAACGCCCCGGACGACGAGACCAGAAGCTCGATAATGCCGATAAATAAAAAATATCCTTTAAGGGAGCTTATTGAGGCCCTGAAGAAATATCCCTTAAAGAGGAGAAGTCGTATTACCATCGAATATGTCTTGATAAATGGGATAAATGACTCTCAAGATCATGCTCATGAACTTTCAAGGATCGTTTCGGGTCTCAAGATAAAGGTCAATTTGATCCCGTTCAATCCATATCCGGGATCCGAATATGAGCGTCCAAATCCAGATATTGTTTCCCGTTTTCAAGCAATACTCATAAAATTAAACATCAACGCAATTGTCAGAAAGAGCAAGGGGAGAGATATCTCTGCGGCCTGCGGTCAGCTTGCCACAGAGAAAAAAATTCGTAAGGGCCACTAAACGCTCGTTTCTGCAAAAATAGTTCAGTAAAATTGTTTCAGTAAAAGGGGACAAAAAAATAAAAGTATGATATGATGTAAAATTAAAGTGTACTTTTTTTTGATATTGTCATTCCGATATTTTTCTAATATTATTTCATTATTAATTCGGGGGTAGATTAAAGTGAGGATTCTCATTGTAGAGGACGAAACAAAGGTGGCCTCTTTTATCAAACGAGGACTTGAGGAAGAGCATTACGCCGTTGATGTAGCTGAGGACGGAAAAGAAGCCGTCGAACTTGTAGACAGCTACGATTATGACCTTGCAATCCTTGACATTATGCTTCCAGAACTGGATGGGCTTTCTGTACTTTCTCACATTCGCAGCGTCGGCAAGTCTACTCCTGTAATTCTCCTGACGGCAAAGGATATGGTGGAGGACAAAGTTAAGGGTCTGGATATGGGTGCCGATGATTATTTGACAAAACCTTTTGCGTTTGAGGAACTACTCGCGCGAATAAGGGTCTTATTGAGAAGGGGAAAGCCGGAAGAGAGCCTAAAACTTTCCATTGCCGATCTTGTCCTCGATCCCGTTACCCACAAGGTAACCAGAGATGGCAATAAAATAAGCCTTACGGCAAAAGAATACAGCCTCTTAGAATATCTCTTGAGAAACCAAGGAAGGGTGCTGACCCGAACGATGATTTCAGAGCATGTATGGGACATCAAACACGATACCTTTAC
This sequence comes from Candidatus Zymogenus sp., assembly GCA_030613285.1. Lineage (GTDB taxonomy): Bacteria > Desulfobacterota > Zymogenia > Zymogenales > Zymogenaceae > Zymogenus. The sequence goes on from JAUWME010000101.1 coordinate 3,994, forward strand.
TAATGTGATCGATGTTTACATAAATTATCTTAGAAATAAAATAGACAAGGGTCATTCAAAAAAGCTTTTACACACAATCAGGGGTGTCGGTTACAAGTTAGAGGAATAGATCATGTTTTTTACCACCATAAGAGCAAAATTGGTTGTATGGTACACACTTGCCCTGGCAATCATCTTTATCGCCTTTTCATCTATTCTCTACTTTTTCCTCTACAGCGCACTATACGACAGCGTTGACAAAAAGCTAACCACAATTGCGGAAATAACGGCCGATTCTACAACGAGAAGCATTGAGGATTCTGAGAAGTGGGATGAGTACCTCGAGGATTTCTTCGGCTTTAAACCCTCTACAAAATATATCCGCATCTTTGACAAATCGGGACATATCAATTACGGTGCAGACGAAGATCGAATAATAAAGATTCCAATAACAGCAGAAATCATAAGGAATGCAGAAAAAGGTGAGATAATATTTGAGACTATTGAGGGTCTTGATGAACACCCGATACGGGTGATAAATTACCCGGTTTTACAGGAAAACCGTCTGGTAAATTTCGTTCAGGTGGGAACCTCCCTCGAATATGTACAAGATACGCTGATGAGACTTCTCATTATTATTCTCTTTACTGTACCCACCATTTTACTTCTCTCCAGTGTTGGTGGGTACTTTCTTGCTAAGGCGGCCTTGAGGCCTGTAGATGAAATTACTACTCTGGCAAGATCAATAGGGGTAAAGGATCTATCACAAAGGATAAAAGTGAGAAATCCGAAGGACGAACTGGGGAGACTCGCCGAGACTTTTAATGATATGTTGGAGCGCCTTAAAGAATCTTTTGCTCAGGCAAAGCAGTTCTCTGCCGACGCCTCCCATGAGCTCCGAACCCCTCTGACAATTTTGAAGGGAGAGAGTGAATGGGCGCTACGTTCTGCGCGAAACGTCAAAGATTATAAAACAACCCTCAAAAGCAACCTTGAGGAAATTGATCATATGAGCAGAATTATTGAGGACCTCCTTATCCTTTCGAGGGCTGACACGGGTGAAATCCCCTTTGAACTAAAGCCTGTTCAACTCAAACCGATTCTAAAGGACATCTATGACTTGGGCAAGGTACTCGCCCACAAGAAAGGGCAGGAACTCCATCTTGATGTTCACGGACTTAACGCTATTTCTGTCATGGGAAACACATTGAAACTCAGACAGCTTTTTTTGAACCTCATCGATAACGGGCTAAAATACACAAAGGAAGGCGGAAGGATTGACTTGACAACCCAGATTAACTCCGACAATGTTGAGGTCAAAGTAAGTGATAATGGAATTGGAATTTCCAAAGATGATCAAAAGAAGATATTCGATCGATTTTACAGGGCTGACAAAAACCGATCGAGGAAAGAAGGGGGCACAGGATTGGGGCTTGCGATATCCAGATTTATCACAGAGGCGCACGGAGGTACGCTAACGGTCTCAAGCACCCCCGGCATCGGAAGTACATTCATTGTAGAGTTGCCGCTCATAAAAAATTAGAATTAGAATATTTTAATTCCCGTTTAATGTGAAATTAATACTTTTAGCAGATAATATAAGAACTTAAAAAAATACAAATAACGTTTGGAGGTTTTTTCAAAATGAAACTCAAGAGGAATAGAGATTTCAGATTACAGTATCGCACCTTGATAACGACTGCCCTGATTGTGGGAATTGTATCTATTTTTAGCATATCGATAAGCAACATTGCGTTGGCCGGTATTTTTGGCGAGACAGATAATGGAGACGGGGAAGCGAGATATATTACTCTTCCCGATTTTGCATTTCTTGCAAAAAAATTGACTCCAGCGGTGGTAAACATCAGCACAAAGTCGGTAAGCCCTTTTTCCGGTTCCGGCTCACCACACAGGGGCAATCCCTTCGATGAGTTTTTTGGTTCCCCAGGATCTCCCAGGGAGACCAAAAGTCTGGGAAGTGGGTTTATAATCAGCAAGGACGGGTACATTTTTACCAATAATCACGTTATAAAAAACGCTACGGAAATAAAAGTAACTCTGCACAATGAAAAGACTTATAATGCCCGGGTAATCGGTTCGGATCCCAAAACGGACCTTGCCCTGATCAAAATCGAGGCGGGCAATAATCTCCCGACTGTAAATATGGGAGATTCCGACAAGCTCGAAGTCGGCGAATGGGTTTTGGCAATTGGTAACCCCTTCGGCCTTGAAGAAACCGTAACGGCAGGAATTGTCAGCGCAAAAGGGCGTGTAATCGGTTCCGGCCCCTACGACGACTTTATCCAGACGGATGCGTCCATCAACCCCGGCAATTCCGGCGGCCCGCTCTTTAATGCTAAAGGTGAAGTTATTGGAATCAACACGGCTATTATAAATCGTGGTCAGGGCATCGGCTTTGCTATTCCAATAAATATGGCAAAGAGTCTCTACCCCCAGCTAAAGAGGGGCAAAATAATTCGAGGTTGGATAGGCGTTGTCATTCAGGAGGTTACGCCGGAACTTGCCAAGTCCTTCGGACTTCCGGATACCAAAGGGGTACTGATATCTGAGGTTATGACCTCAAGTCCCGCAGAAAAAGCCGGTTTAAAAAAAGGTGATATTATCATTGGGTTCAATGGCAAGAGGATAAAAAAGACCAAAGAACTTCCCGTTATCGTTGCCATGACCCCTGTGGGTTCAAAAGTTAACATGACGGTATTCAGAAATGGAAAATCACATAAGCTTCCAATAATTGTGGGCAAAATGCCCGCAGAAGGGATGAGGGCATCAACCCCAAGCCCATATCCATCACCTTCGCCAAGCCCCAGACCATCAACTCCTCCTCCTTTGGGACCGGGCACAATGCCGGGGTACGGCTCAGGGTTGGGCCTTACCGTGGAGCCAATCACCCCAAATATTGCAAAACTCCTGGGGCTAACAGAAACCAGCGGCGTGCTTGTTACTTCTGTAGATAGAAACAGCTTTGCGGAAAGATCTGGGATTACCAAAGGGGATATTATAAAAGAGTTGAATCACAAAAAAATAGTAAGCGTGAGCAACTTTAAAATGGAAATCACCAAGGCAGACAGGACAGGAAGATATCTATTTCTCATCTGGAGAAATGGCGCCACCGTCTACATAGCTGTCAACAAATAACAAAATTAATGATTTGTGACTAAAGGGTGCACTTATTGTGCGCCCTTTAATTTTGTAGATATTCCACATGGGCGAACTTCTCTCCGCCCTTTTTTCATTTGGCTTAAAAAACCTCGCCTTATCCTATTGACATTATCTTTCGTAAATGCAAAAATACGCAATACTCTTTTTTGGATGAAAAAATGGCGGACTTTAAAAAAGCCTTTTCGTACCCGTTTCAAGATAATGATTGGCCGTACAAGATTCTAATTGGCACACTTTTTAAAGCTTTTTTGACTTTTTATTTTCATTT
>JAUWME010000364.1 GCA_030613285.1 Candidatus Zymogenus sp.
AATATTTGGTCAAAAGAATTTCATTAATGACATTACACGCGTGAAATGCAATCCAAAAAATTTTACTCGCAGAGGGTTTGGAAATGTAAAGGACATGATTCTGTTTTATTCAAAGTCAAAAAGATATATTTGGAACGATCCTCGTCAAGAGATTGAAACTTCTGATATTAAAACTCGTTTTCGTTCAATAGATTTAAATGGTCGTAGATATACCACAACTCCGCTTCACGCTCCCGGTGAAACAGCCAACGGCGCAACGGGAAAGGAATGGAAAGGAATGCTGCCGCCTCCGGGAAGACATTGGCGGTACAATCCCAAATTACTTGATGAGTTAGACAATGAGGGGTTAATAGAATGGTCGTCTTCGGGCAATCCAAGAAAGATAATTTATGCAGAGGATGTAATCAAGGCTGGGTCAAAAACACAGGATATCTGGACATATAAAGACCCACAGAATCCTATATATCCAACAGAGAAGAATATAGAAATGTTAAAAATGATTGTTTCTGCATCTTCCAATGTTGGAGATATTGTTCTTGATGCTTTTTGCGGGTCAGGGACAACTTTGGCGGCGGCAGAAGAGCTTCAAAGATTTTGGATTGGAATAGATTCTTCTGAAAAAGCAATCTCAATTTGTAAAAAACGATTATCTGATTTTGACTATATTGAGATATCCGAGCAAGGTAAAGGCAATGAACGAATGGTCAGAGAGAACAGTGGAATTAGTGACTCAATATGATTATCTTGATAGACTCCAGGAAGTTTATCCACCCCCCCCCGTTCCCGGAGCTTTCGCACATCGCCAATCCGTGCCAACCTTTGTCGTTACCTTCATGCCATCGAGAGACTCAAAGAGACAAACAGTTCCGACTACTTCATAACCTTTTTTTCTTTTCCAGCAGGTGTTAAAATGAATTTGCACACAGGGTCTCCCTTGCTAACGCAAAGAATCTCTTCCGCTTCATAAGGCACGTCCATGGCTCCTTCGGCGGCGCCAGCGGCCAAGCCAGCAGCCATAATGCAAGTTGGGGATTCTGATTTTTCATCGGGGTGCAGCTCGGAAAAACCTTCCGCCTCCCAAAGGTTTGGATATTCTACAACAATCTCGCCAGTATCCTCGTTGTAGTTTTTAATCTCGGGATTTCCCCAACCCATGGCAGAAGTGAGACCAACATGTTGTTTGTATTGATCGATTCCACCCCCAAAATGAGGCCTGATTCGCTCTCCAGCTAATTTTCCGGAAGAATAACCAACTTCATATATCTGTCGTTTGGCCACGGGCCCCAATAGACTTACAAGACGTTCAGAAATATTTACCCAAATGATGTTTGAGAAAATAGTCCACCTTCTATTAAACCCCCAAATCTCATCTTTTTCATTTAGATTGTACATTCCGACGCCGACCTGTTTTTCAGTCATGATTCCCTCCAAGTTCAATAATTATTTCATTTCATTTAAGAATTTCCGTTTTTGTAAAAATAACAAAAAAGGTTCTTTGCGAATATCAACAATCCAAGCAATAGTCAAGAGAAAAAACATCTTGATGCGCCTACCCACCCCCTCGCTCCCGGAGCTTTCGCACATCGCCAATCCTTATTGTTACCTTCTCTCCGTCAAAATATTCAAACAGCGGAATTGTATATTTCCTCGTGGCGCCGGTCATCTCCTTAAACCCCTGGGTCGTTATCTCTCCCTTCTCCTTTAGATATTCTACCAGCTTTTTCTTTAGGGCCACCAACGCCTTTTCATCAAAGTAGAGGTTGTCTTTTACCCTCAATATCTTGCTATCTCTTGCCGCCACAACAAGGAGTTTTTTGACGTCAATCTCATCGACCTTTAACATTTCCCCAATCTCTTGCGTTGACGGCGGGGAGAGGCCACTCTTCAGGATCAAATCCACCGCACTGTCTATTATCTCCTTCTCATCTTTTTTGATAACCACCTTGTGGTCAGAAAGCGCAATCCTTTCTCTCACAGTTGTGATATCCTCTCCCCCAGCAAGGTTATCCAAGAGTCTGAGAAAGAGCTTTTGCCCCACGCCCCAAGGCATCTTGCTTAACAGCTCTTCTTTTAAGATACCCTCCTCCTTCGGGTTTTTCTTGTGAAATTCTCCAATTCTCTCAAGGACGATGCCTACAAGTCTGTCGTATGCCTCCCTTCCTAAGTACCTCCCCTTTTCCTTGTCGATGACAACGATCTTCTTATTGCCCAAAAGTTTATCGAGGATGTTCCTTGTCTTCGTTTGAGATATTCCCATCCTCGTTTCAAGGTCTTTCACCGTGGCACCCAGATACCCCGTGTCACTGAGGAAGACGACGGTGCGCTCCTCAGGCTCTCCCTCGGTTAATATCTCAAAGTCCTCGATGATATTATCTTTGAACCGTTTGTGCTTTTTTGGTTGGGCGTTTAATATCTCCCCGCCCGCGATGGTATTTACAGGCGAGAGGGAACGGATGACAAACCTGTCGCCGGGAAGGGCCACGATCGGCTCTGTCAGGCGAATCTGGACGTAGGCGTCGTCACCTGGAAGTGTCTCTTCAGTTTCCATTAAAATGACGTTGGAGATAACCTCGCTGGTGCCCAGATGAAACCTTACCTTCGTCCTGTTTTTGAGATTTTTCCCATTGTCTGTAAGATAGTTTATTTTTGCATCAATCATATAAGAAGACTCAATGGCGTCAGGGGAGATGATGGTATCGCCCCTCGTGATTTTATCTCTATCAATCCCCGTCAGGTTGATGGCGGTCCTTGTTCCAGCAACGGCTTCATCAACCGAATCGTTGTGTACCTGAATCCCCCTGATTCTGGCGATTGTGCCGCTGGGCATGATACTTACCTCTTCGCCCACCTTTACGCCACCGGAGAGGATGGTTCCTGTAATCACCGTTCCAAACCCCTTCATTGTAAAGACGCGATCGACCGGAAGACGAAAGAGGCCGGAGGTCGCCCTTCCCTCGGTTTTTGAGAGCATCTCATCAAGGGTTGCGATTAGTTCACCCATGCCGTCGCCCGTTTTTGATGATACCTTTACAACTGGGACACCCTCCAAAAATGTATCAGCCGTAAAATCAATAAGCTCCTCTTCAACAAGGGAGATTAGCTCCTCGTCAACGAGGTCGGTCTTTGTTATAACCACAAGACCCAAGGGGACGTTAAGGAGCTTTAAGATGTTCATGTGTTCGGTGGTCTGCGGCATAATCCCCTCGTCGGCTGCAATCACAAGGTCCACAATGTCAATCCCACCGGATCCAGCTACTATGTTATTCTCAATCTTCTCTTTCCCGGGGACTTAGACGATCCCAAGGCGTGTCTTGGAGGGGAGGTCGAGATAGGCAAATCCCAGCTCGATGGTGATTCCCCGCTCCTTTTCTTCCTTTAGTCTATCTGTGTC
>JAUWME010000393.1 GCA_030613285.1 Candidatus Zymogenus sp.
GAGTATGCCCGTATCGCCTATATGTGGAAGGAAACTCTATTTGAACCGAAGGATCCTACTGCCACCCCCGACATGATCTCAGTATTCGTCCCTGACTGGTTCGAGAGAAAGGCTATCGTTCAACCCGAACTCAAGGTCAGCTACGTCCTGGGACCGGACTATCTGGGCGAAAACAAAAAGGCCCACCTCCGAATGGGGATGTACCTGGCCAAGGAGCGGGGTGGTCTGGGTCTTCATGCCGGCAGCAAGATAATCAGGGTCAAAAATAAAAGTGGGGAGATGGTCAAGAAAGGTGTACTACTTTTCGGTCTTTCCGGAACAGGCAAGACCTCCCTCTCTTGCCACAACCACGGACTTGAGGGCGATGAGGGGATAGTTGTCCGCCAAGACGACGTAGTGTTTATGCAGCCCGACTCATACTGCGTTGGCACTGAAGATAAATTTTACATTAAAACCGAGGGACTGGAGCCGAAAGGACAGGCTCTTCTCTATGGTGCATCAACACTGCCCAGTGCAATTCTTGAGAACATCTGGGTGGATCGCAAAAGTGGGAAGGTGGATTTTTTCGATGAAAAAATTACGTCAAATGGTCGGAGTGTAGTGTCCAGAGTGGATATGGACAACACCGACGATGAGATTGATCTCCCCAGTGCCGACATCATCATCTTCATAACCAGAAGAAACGATGTGGTACCCCCTGTGGTAAGGCTAACGCCGGAGCAAGGGGCGGCATTTTTTATGCTGGGCGAATCCATCGAGACCTCCGCCGGTGACCCGACTCAGGCAGGAAAATCAAAGCGCGTTGTGGGAACAAACCCATTTATCGTCGGTGATAAGGCAGAAGAAGGAAATATCTTCTACAATATCCTCAAGAACAATCCTAAGAGCGAGTGCTTTCTCCTAAACACCGGCCGCGTTGGCGGGCCAAATGGCAAGGACATCACAATCCACGATTCCACGGCAATCATGAAAGAGATTGCCAGAGGTGAGATTGAATGGAAAGAAGACACAGACTGGGGATACGAAGTCGCGGTGAATGTTCCCGGTGTAGACATCGACAGTCTCAACCCAAAAAAATATTACGACGAAAAGGAATACAAAAAAATCACCGAGGTGTTAAGAAAGGAGCGGGAGGTGTGGCTCTCCCAGTTTGAAGACCTCGACCCGGACATCTTGAGGGCCATCTGAGCTTCACACTGAATGCTCAACAGCTGCTTGGGATATTGCCGAAAACAAACAGGGGCGGGTTTTAAACCTGCCCCTGTTTTATCATCCATCGTTATTTATATATTGCAAAGCAGATTTACCCTCCCCCTTTCCCTGTTCAATATTCCAATTTCGTCTGTATAAAACGAGTTAATAAACTTCGCATCCTATCCCCTCTCATCGATAAATCCAATCAACTCCGACGGCTCGGCCGAAATTGTTATCTTAACCCCTGTGGCCGGGTGCAAAAAAGTCAACGACCGAGAGAATAGGGCAATCCCGCCATTAATAAATTGTTTTGTAGAGCCGTACTTAATGTCCCCAACAATCGGATTTCCCATCTCGGAAAGCTGGACACGAATCTGGTGCCGCCGTCCCGTAATCAGTTCCACCTCGACCTAGCTCTCGTTTTTTCCGTCCACCAAGTTTAACACACGGTAGAAAAGTCGGGCGTCTTTGGCACCTGTCATCCCCTCCTGCACAACCTTGACCTTCTTTCCCGATTTCAACAACGCATGGTAAAGCTCCCCCGAAGGTGGCTTAACCTCACCCTCAACCCTGGCAAGATATATCTTTTTTACCCTTCGTTCCCTGAACATCTCCGAAAGATATTTTGTCGCCTTTAATGTGCGGGCAAATAAAATCGCGCCGCCAACAGGGCGATCAAGACGATGCACAAGCCCCAAATAATCATCACCTGCACGCTTGCGTTTCTCTGCAATATAATTTTTTGCCAAATCAAAAATGGACAGTTCCCCAGTGCGATCGGACTGCGTCAAAATTCCAAATGGTTTAATAACTGCGAGCAAATGATCATCCTCGAAGATGACCGAATCGATGATAGTTGTCATTTTTTCTTTTTTTTCCCCTTATACTTCACTATCTCGCCTTAATATGTTATACATTATAGTGAAAATGGAGCAGATAATCTATTAAATAGCGCGACAAAAAGATAACTAAAGCTTGGGAGGGAAAATGGAAGGAAGTCCCGAAAAAATGCAGGATATCTTTGTGAGGTCCGAAATTGATCTTGCCGAGGGAGAACTTGACCTTTTTTATCGTTTCTACCTGCAACTAATTGAAAAAGCCCCAACCATTGATCTGACAAGCCTCGTCTCTCTGGAAGACATCGTTGTAAAACACTTCATCGACAGTTTAATTGTCTCAAAGCTGATAGATATTCCCACACCCCTGATAGACATCGGGACGGGTGCGGGATTTCCGGCAATACCCCTCAAAATCGTTTGTCCCGAGCTGGAAATTTATGCGGCGGAGAACAGAAAAGAAAGGGTGGGTTTTCTTCTGGAGACCATCGAATTACTTGGGCTTGAAGGGATTGAGATATATCCCCTTAAGGTCAAGGGCGATCTGCCGTTTATAGTAAGGGGGGCCATCACGAGAGCGCTGGAACCCATCAATGAGACCCTCATTCGGACTGCCCACTTTCTCAGAAAAGGACAAGAGGTCATTTTTATGAAAGGGCCGTCTGCCGACAGCGAAATCGAACAAATCGATGACAGGACAAATCATCTCTTTTCGCTTAAAGACAACATCTCGTACAAAATCCCCGGGACGACCTTTGATCGAAAACTCATCGTCTTTGAACGTCTTGAGCAAAGAATGGAGCCAAGAGATAATCGCCACGATACGTTTTTTAGGGAACGGCAATCGATGAAGGTTGAAAGTAAGAGCGGAAAGAACCCCCAATTTAAGGTATTTAAAAGTCTCCTCACCGGACGAGGCATAAAACAGGGCGGGGGTACCATCCGCTCTGGTGAAAAGCAGGTGAGAGAAACGTTGGATTTATTCCCAGAAGAGGTCGAGGGAATAATAACAGCCCCCGGCATTGATCTGGATGTATCGCTGAA
>JAUWME010000503.1 GCA_030613285.1 Candidatus Zymogenus sp.
AGGTTGTGTCTGGAGAACAGGAAAAGTGGAAGGGACACTTTTACCTATGGAGCGCCGGCTGTTTTGTTGTTTCATATCGAAAAGAGAGGAGAAAGCATCAGTGAGGACTGCTGGATTGCCGCATCCTATGCTTCTGTTGCCGCACAGTCCCTGGGGTTGGGGAGCTGTTTCATTGGGATGATACCGCCGATTGTGGATAGAAACAAAAAATTGAAGGCAAGGCTTTCAATTCCTGAGGAAAACAGGGTCTTAGCCTGCATGATTGTTGGCTATTCTGACATCAAGTTCAAAAGGATGATACCGAGGGAACTTGGTGGTGTCAGGTTTGTTTCGGGGGAGTGAGACAATTCGGTAATTTGAAGAATCTCTTCAATGTAACCGCTCGCCAATGTTTACCAGTGCTTACCAATGTTCACTATTAAGCACCATTGCTTGGCAATGTTAAATAACGTTTGGCAATGTTTAGTATTGATGCTTTTTGGCGACAGTGAGCCCCAAGTCAGGGTGATCTGTGATGATTCCATCCACCTTTAAGTCCAAAAGCCTCTTCATAGTCTCCTCGTCATTTATCGTCCATACGTGCACCTGAAGGCCCAATGCCCTCGCCCCTTTTAGAAATCTTTTATTTACTATCTTTATACCGTGATACTTTTCGGGAACCTGAAGGGCGTTGTAGGGCACGTCTTTGACGCGTCTCCCCCTAAAGAAAGAATCGATGAGAAAGTTTAGTGCTTCTTTCTGACAGGCACTGGTGGCTATCTCCGGAGCTTCTTCTCTGACATAGTTGAGAGCCAAAGGAGCAAATGAGGCAAAAAGAACCCTTTCCTGCGCCTTATTCTTTTTTACAATATCCAGAACTATCCGGGCGGTCTCCGCTGTTCCGTCTTTAATATCAATATTGAATTTACCGTTTTTTAGTTTTTTGAGGACTTCGTCCAAGGTGGGGATATATATCCCCTTGCCTCGATGTGGGAAGCTATTTTCTCCGTCGGGTGAAAAGTTATATCCGGCATCCAATTTCCTGAGTTCTTTGTAAGTAAGGTCTCCGACAAATCTATCTTCTCCGGTTAAAGAGGCTACGTTATCGTCGTGATGGAGGACCGGGATGCCGTCTTTGGTCAACTGGGTGTCTGTTTCGATGTAATTTGTTCCTACTCTTAATGCTTCCTCGAAGGCCGGGATCGTGTTTTCGGGAAATCCGGCATTGGCGCCTCTGTGGGCGAAAATAATGGGTAGTTTTGATTTTAAAAAGGGCTTTGTCTTCATAAATGACTCCGTTTGTTTAATATTTAATTTTTGCCGTCCCTGAAATTGTCGCTCCGTTTTAGATAAATGAAAAACTCCCTGTTTCCCTTTGGCCCCAATATCTGTGAGGGGACAGTGCCGAGAGAGGAAAAACCGTTATTGACAGCAAAGTCCTTTATATCCTCCACAACCTCCCGGTGTTTTTCCTCGTCCCTAACCACCCCGCCTTTGCCCACCTCACCTTTTCCTACTTCAAACTGGGGTTTTATGAGGGCGATGACATGACCATCTTTTGTGATGATGTCCCGGACTGCGGGGAGGACTAATTTTAGGGAGATGAAGGAGACATCAATGACAGCGATCTCAATATCAGTTTTGCCATCTATATTGAAGTCGGTGAAATTGGATTTTTTTACGTGGCGGATATTTGTTCGCTCAAAAACGGTGACCCTCGGATCGTTCCTCAGCCCCCAATCTATCTGACCGTATCCCACGTCCAGAGCAAAGACGTGGCCCGCCCCAAATTTCAGGAGGCAGTCAGTAAAGCCCCCTGTGGATGCCCCAACATCAAGGGCTGTCAGCCCCTTAACGTCCACACCAAAGGCCGTGAGAGCCCCCTCCAGTTTTAAACCCCCACGACTTACGTAAGGTGGGGGTGTCTTTAAAAGTGAGATTTCGGCGTCTTGTCTGATGCGGGTTCCTGCTTTCTCGATCTTTTTCCCGTCCACAAGAACTGTTCCCGCCATTATCATTGCTTGAGATTTAGCCTTGTTTTCGGCAATATTTTTCTCGACTAAAAGACTATCG
>JAUWME010000453.1 GCA_030613285.1 Candidatus Zymogenus sp.
CAGGCTCCCCTATGATGTTATGTTCGAGATTGGTTACTACGTTCACGATCCGGACAACACCATGTCAGGTAAGGATCAGGTGATGTCGTGGATTGCAGAGGAGGAGCAGCGGGCCTTTGATGCGGCAGTGAAGGCGGGAGCGGTTGGTTTTGTTGGTGTGTATCCTTTAAATATCACGCCCTACCTCTGTTTTGAGGGTGGCGACGCCTTTGCCGGAACCACGGGTTCAATTGCTGGAGTGGGATTGAAGAAATCCGATGGAGCGGCTTTGAGGGAGATGGTCTCTAAGGGGGGAGATTCTGCTACGCTTATCCTTACCGGCGAGATGAGAAAGAGTGTTACCAGAAACATCGTGGGGGTCATCCCCGGAAAATCCGAGCGGGTTATTCAGGTAACTACCCATCACGATACGATGTGGCTGGGAGCCACGGAGGATGCATCTGGGGTGGCGGTGGTTTTAGCGTTGGCAAAGGCTTATTCAGCAAAATATAAAAATAAAAGGCCCGAAAAGACCCTTGTCTTTTTGCTTGAGGCCGCAGAGTGCCTTTTTGTTATTGGCTCCAGGGGTTACATCGAAAGACACAAGGAAGACCTCGTCAAAAACCTCATCTGCGACCTCCACGTAGAACACCTCGCTTTGGAGTATATCGAGGACGAGGATGGTGGGGATGGGCTTGTCCCCACAGGCGACATTATGCCGAGGGCACTGTTTGTAACAGACACAGGCCCCCTTGTGGAGATCGTAAAGGAGGCGGTGGTGGCAAACAACCTCAGAAGGACGGCGATGATTCCGGCCGATACCCCCTTCGGCGTTCCCACCGATGCCACGGTTTACAACCGATCGAAGATTCCCGTGGTCAGTTTTATCTCCCCCCAGCTTTATTGGAACGGGCTTGAGGACACCTGGGAAAAACTCGCCGTCGATGAGTTTGTCCCAACGGCTAAGACGTTTTCAGATATAATTGAGACGCTTCTTAAGACCAACCCGGATGCCATTAGAAAACCCGGTCCCCCTGCAGATGGGTATATTACATACGGGACGAGGGGTAAATGAAAAAAAGTAAAGAGATTGTTTTAAAGTAGAATTGGTTTCATGAACTCTACAAAGAGTATCATTTTTTGATTTGGTAAGGAAAAAGCGATGATTCATAAAAACGTGATTACGGACTTTTCTGGCGAGCAACACACGCCAAAGATTGACGAGACCGCCTTTATCCACCCACTTTCTGCGGTTATTGGAAATGTGATAATCGGGAAAAAGGTGATGGTGTCGCCCTTTGCCTCAATTCGTGGCGATGAGGGCCAGCCACTCTTTGTTGGTGACAAATCCAATGTTCAAGATGGAGTGATCATCCATGCCCTTGAGACTGAGATGAAGGGAAACGCTGTGTTAAGTAACCTTGTCGACGTTGGGGGGAAGAAGTATGCCGTCCATATCGGAAAGAGGGTTTCCTTGGCCCATCAGGTGCAGATTCATGGCCCGGCAAAAGTGGGAGACGACACATTTATTGGGATGCAGTCCCTTGTGTTTAAATCGGAAGTGGGAAAGAACGTAGTTGTGGAGCCGGGATGTATCTTGATGGGTATTACGGTGGCCGATGGTTGCTACATCCCCGCAGGCACGGTGCTAAAAAGCCAAGCTGAGGCGGATAAACTTCCTGAAATCACCGATGAATATCCCTTCAAATCACTAAATGCGGGTGTTGTCCATGTAAATACCGCCCTGGCAGATGGGTACAACAAGCAGGATGTTGAAAAATAAGGTTGGGTGATGTGGGACAGTTGTATATTGAATAGCCAAGATGCCGATTCTATAATGAATAGCCAATATCCCCATTCTGCGAGTCTACCCGAATGTTGCCGAGGGTCGCAGGTCTAACTGAATATAATTGTGGCAGCAACTCTGACTAAAATTTATCGAGGGTCGCTCATCCAACTGAGTATTTTCGTGACCCTTAATCTAATTAAGTACAATTGTGGCAGCAGGGCTGATTAAATTTTATCGAGGTCCCTGTATTTTGTCATCGTGATTATCTTTGCGACTACAGAACCAATATATCGATTGACGTAGTAGATGGCTCCAAGATCGATGAGTTCAATCAGGTGGCCGTCGGGGTCTTTTAGAAAAATCACCTCTGTTCCCTCAACCTTTATGGGCTTTGATATAAATTTGATCCCATCTTTTTCAAGTCGCTTTTTTGCCTTTTTGATGCATCCTACGTCAAGGGCAATGTGCGTCATGCCGGGGTTGTTCCACTTGGTCTCTGTTCGTTTTTTGGAGGGTACAAATTCGAAGAGTTCAATCATTGACCCCCAACCTGTGCGGAGAAGGGCGATCTTTATCTTTGTGTCGGCTTTAAGACCGTAAACTTCCTCGATTACCTTTGATGGCATCTCTTTTACCGCTACGATGGGAAGCCCCAGGGTTTTGGAGTAGAACTCAAGGCTCGTCTTCATATCCTTTACCGTCATCCCAACCTGACTTAGGCCTTTCATTCTCATAAATATCTTCTCACAAATATTTTTTAATATGAGTCTTCTCAAAAATGTTTCTGTCTCAACAAAAACCTTAAGTATGTCTTAAGTATGATAGCACAAAGAGAGCAGTTTCGCCCTAT
>JAUWME010000417.1 GCA_030613285.1 Candidatus Zymogenus sp.
CAGGAAGATATTTTTTCTTCACATATTCAATCTCAGACTTCTTGCCGTCAACCTTGCCGTCAAGCCGAAGCATTAAAAGATCATCTAATATTTCTCCAAAGATGTCCCCCGGTTCGAAACCCAGATTGACAAGGTCTTTTCCTCTTGTCTCAATTTTGATGTTCCTTGATGCTGATATAAATTTGGAGATGCGTCGCAGGGTCCTTTCCCTTGTGGATATGGCCAGCATAAAAAGGAGGCTTGTAAGCCTAAGGTCTTTGAGGATGGTGTATACATCGCTGGGTGCAGGGTTTTTGGCAACGGCCAGTTTGTTTATGGCCAAATCAACGCCGTCAAGTTCGGTCGTGACCAGTTTCTTCTCGGTCGGCGAGAACATCAGGCGGGTGAGGAGTTCATCCATCTCTTTATCGCCAAGTTTGAAAGTGAGGGCATAAAAATAGAGACGTCTTTTGTCGTATTCTTCATCCATGAAGAGCAGATCGTACCACGACGAGACCTCCTTGACCCTGTGAAAGGCCTTCTTTGCGGTCTTGTTGGCGGTCAGTTTGGGATGGATGAATTTTAAGAGATCAAAGGATTCTAACCTCTCAATGATGAGATATGGGTCTTCTTCGTCAAAGATGAGCTTCAGCTCTGCGTACAAACGCTTTCCCTTGAGGCGTTCAAACACGTTTATCTTAACGGCGTTTTTAATCAGTTTTTCGGTCTGTTTCCCAATGCGGTAGTTAAATCTTTGTTCAAAGCGGATGGCTCTGAAGACTCTGGTGGGGTCTTCCACAAAAGAGAGGTTTTGGATAATCCTGATGGTCTTGCTTTTCAAATCCCGCAATGCGCCAAAGAAGTCGATGAGGATTCCAAACCCTCTGGGGTTTAGCTTTACGGCCAGGGTGTTGATGATGAAATCGCGCCTATAGAGATCGAGCTTTAGCGTAGAGCCTTCGATAATGGGGAGCGCTCCGGGGTAGTTGTAATATTCTGTCCTTGCGGTTGCTACATCCACCTTAAAGCCATCGGGATAGGTAATGGTGGCGGTGCCGAATTTTTTGTGGGTTCTGATCTTTAGGTCCATCCCCTTTTCAAGGTATTTGGCAAAGGCGATGCCGTCACCCTCAATGACGATATCTATATCGAAATTTTTTCGCCTGAGCCAAAGGTCCCGGACAAAACCCCCAACAACGTAGGCGTTAAATCCGAGCTCCTCGGCGGCTTTCCCCATATCTTTTAAAATTTCAATAATTTTGGGAGACAGCCTCTCTTCCATGAGTTTGATTACAGACCTTGTCAGGGCAACTGACCCCGCTTCCAACTGATCGTCTGGGGAGTGGCCCCGGGGTGCGGCGCCATAGTAAAGGGCGCGAAGGAGATCCGTCCTCGTTATTGCCCCCACGAGTTGACTATTTTTGACCACCGGGAGAAACCGTTGATTGCCCTCGATTATCAAACTTTGAACTTCCTGAAGGGTGGTGTCGGGATCGACAGTGGCCAGATCGGTGTTCATAAAATCTTTTACAGGAAATTTCCCAAGTTTGTGGACAATCCCTCGCTCAATGGTTTGGCGAGATATCGTCCCTGCAAGCCGATCCTTTTTTTCAACTACAGCAAGGACGTTGACGTTGTAGCGGGAGATAACCTCTCCAGCGCCTGAGAGTGTGATATTCTCACTCACAGATTTTACCGGGAATGACATGATGTCAGAGACGAGGCGTACAGGGTTTATCTGCTCTTTCAAAACTTGGAGCAGTTTCTCTATCGCCTGAACCAAGGTCATCCCCTTTATGGAGGCCGATGCTGCGGTGGGATGTCCTCCTCCTCCAAATGTTGTTGCGATCTCCCCTGCATCCACTTCTTCAATCCTGCTTCGTCCAATAAAATATATCCTGTCTCCCAAAAGGGCCAGGACAAAAAGGACGTTTAGGTTTTCGATGTCTTTGACCTTGTGGACAAGGATTGCAAGATCGCCCACGTAAGATTCGGATGTAACAGTGATAATTGTAACATCAATGCCGTTGATGTTGTAAACCTTCTGGTTTTTTAAAAGCACTCCCAAAAGCTCCACCTGCTCTGATGACAGCTCTCTTGTGAGCATATCCGAAACGATGTTCAGGTTGGCCCCATTTTCAAGAAAATATGCTGCGGCCATAAAATCGTCTGTGGTGGTTGAGGTAAAGGTGAGTGAACCGGTGTCCTCGTAGATGCCAAGCATCATGATGGTGGCTTCGTCCGGGGTGATGGAAATATTTCTATCTTGGAATATTTGCGCAAAGATTGTTGTGGTCGCTCCTACATCCTTGATGATCTCAAAGGAGCTTTCGACTTTTTTGTCGTCGATGGGGTGGTGGTCGTAAATGTGAACATCAACCCCCTTTTTGCCTATCAGCTCCTTAAAAGGGCCTATTCGGTCTTTGTCATTGATGTCAACCAAGATGAGTCTTGTAACCTCGTTTAGATCGATATCTTTGAGTCTTGCGAAATCGAAGGCATAAAACGTGGAGCGAATGAGGAAGTCCCTCAACCCTTTTTCTTGAGAGCCGGAAAAAGTAAGTACCGCCTCAGGATAGAGTTTCTTTGCGGCCATCATTGACGCCATGCCGTCAAAGTCCGCATTTAAATGGGTTGTGATGACTTCCAATGGAAACCCCAAATCTCAAATGAAGATATTAGATATTGTTTGTTTCAAATTCCCGATCTGTCGCACTGGTTTATCTAAAAATTCTCCTTATTAGTCCCTTCTCTCCAAACCATTTGTTTGATAACCTATCGAGAGTTCCATCGTCCTTCATGGTTTTTATGGTTCTGTCTACCTGGGAAAGAAATATTTTATCTCCTGGTTTTGCCATCCCTACGGCAAATGGACTAATTATCACCG
>JAUWME010000500.1 GCA_030613285.1 Candidatus Zymogenus sp.
GATATATCCCCCAGGCAGCTTTGATGTTTCCGTTTTGCTGAAAAAAAGCGATGGAAAACTGATAAAGTTTAAAGGCGAGGTTTATGGTGATGCAGAAAAATATGCGGAATGTTCCTTTGCAGTAACTGTAATGTAAATACCTTGTCAAAGCAGTGTGTGTCCCCCCTATTTTTGTATTTTGCTGTTGACTTTTTAACTATTGACTGCTGATTATTGGAAATGTAATGACTCAAAAAATTCACGAAACAGCCATAATATCAAAAGAGACGAATATCGGAGAGGGCGTCGAGATTGGCCCATATTCGATTATCGGTGCCGAAGTTACTCTCAAGGATAATGTTAAGGTTGGACCCCACGTGGTGATTGAAGGAGATACTATTGTAGGCGAAGGGTGTGAAATCTTCCAGTTTGCTTCAATCGGCTCAATATCCCAAGACCTGAAGGATTCCGATGGCGGAGGAAAATTGATAATTGGAAGTGGTAACAAATTCCGGGAGTTTGTTACCGTGAACATGGGAACCCCAGACGGTGGCGGTGTAACAGTCATTGGCGACAACTGCTTTTTTATGGCCTACACCCACGTAGCCCACGATTGCCAGCTGGGAAATGGCGTTGTTATGGCCAACGTGGCAACCTTGGCCGGACACGTAACCGTTGAGGACTTCTCGATTATCGGTGGCCTTGTGGCAATTCATCAGTTTGTCAGAATCGGTAAATATACATTTGTGGGCGGCGGAAGTATGACCGCCATGGATATTGCCCCGTATATGAAGGTAACCCACGGAACGGGGGCGCGGGCAAAAATTATGGGACCAAATTCCATCGGTCTTGAGAGGAGAGGTTTTTCTAAAAAGGCAATCTCGTCCATAAAAAAGGCGCACAAGATAATCTGGCGATCCAAAAAAATGTTGAAGGAAGCCCTGAGAGAAGTTGAGGGTGAGCTTGGTGATGTTGAAGAGGTGAAATATTTAGTAGATTTTATTCGCTCATCGGAGCGGGGGATACTGCGATAATTTCAGGTTGTCGGGTATTGAGTGTTGGGACTGGCAGCAATAATTGTTTTTAAAGAGTTGCTGGGGGTTGTTGCGAAAACTATTTTAAAGGGTTGCTGGGAATTGGGTGTTAGGGCATGGTGGCAATGTTTGGTTTGAAGTTGTTCACTAAATCTGTTTTTGGACAATTCTGTTTTGAGATAAAGCGAAGGATTTAAGTAACAGTGGGGAAAAATGAAGCCCCGCTTTTTTGATTGGTTTTACTGTTTTAAAGAAAAGTAGGAGATTTTGAAAAATAAAGATAATAAAATGAAGGTCGGTGTTGTTGGGGCAGGGTACCTCGGAAAGTTTCATATCGAGAAGTACCTCTCCTTTGACGATGTGGATTTGGTGGGAGTGGTGGATGTGGACGTTGAGGTGGGAAAGGCGGTCGAGAAAAAATTTAATATTCCATGCTACAAAGACTTGAGTGAGCTTGTGGGAAAAGTGGATGCAGTCAGTGTAGTTGTTCCTACGGTCTATCACCATGACGTAACGAAAGTTTTTTTGGACAGCGGTGTTGATGTCTTTGTGGAAAAGCCGATGACATCAACTGTGGATGAGGCAGAGCGGCTGATTGACACAGCGGACAAAAAAGATCTAATCTTACAGGTAGGTCACCTTGAGAGGTTCAATCCCGCAATAATTGCCCTGCAGGGACATTTAAAAGAGCCGATGTTCATCGAATCGCACAGATTGTCTCCCTTTCCAGAGAGGAGCACAGATGTTGACGTAATCCTTGACCTTATGATTCACGATATAGATATTATTTTGAACATAGTAAAATCGGACATTTCCGCCATCGATGCTGTGGGGGTTCCCATTGTAACCTCCCATGTTGATATCGTGAACGCTCGGCTAAACTTTGAGAGCGGGTGCGTGGCCAACGTCACGGCGAGCCGCGTCAGCGTTGAAAAAATGAGAAAGATTCGTATCTTTCAGTCGGATGCCTATATTTCAATTGATTATGCGTCTCAGAAGATTGAGATTTTCAAAAAAGTGGTTGACAAAGAGAAAGGTTTTTCTATTATCAAAGAGGATAT
>JAUWME010000529.1 GCA_030613285.1 Candidatus Zymogenus sp.
ATCGATAATCATCAGACCCCGGCAATCGTCAAATTCTGGCACTCATCAAAAGTCATCATCATTTGTCAGACCATCGGCATTTGTTGCAACCCCACAACATTCTGCCCCCTGCATTTGTCCCCATCCGACAATAATTAAACCCCGGCACTCGTCTCAAGCCCAAAGCATTTGTAGCAGCCCCACGGCATTTTTATCTCAATTTTTGTCGTTCTCTTTTTCCACCCCATTCTTCACCTCTTTCTCCTTTACCTTTTTTAACACTCTGGTGATCTTTTCCGTCTTCTGCTCACTTTTTCTCTCCGGCGGCGCCTCCACCACATCGCTCATCAAGCGGGCGACGTTTTTGGTTCCGGGGATATGCTCCATGATTATCTTGATGGTTGCGGTAATTGGAATTGAGAGGAACATCCCCACAAGACCCCAGAGCCATCCCCAAAAAGCCAACGAGATTAGGACAACGACGGGGCTTAGGTTGAGCTCTCTGCCCAGGAGCTTCGGCTCGACGATGTTTCCCATCACTATCTGAACTGAGAGCAGGATGATGAGGATTACAAGGGCTGACAAGGGCGAGATGAGAATCAGCGCCACTATGACCGGAAAGGCCGTTGCGATGTACGAACCGATGTAGGGGATGTAGTTTAAAAGAAAGGCTGTAAGTCCCCAAAGGAGGAAGAAATCGACCCCGGCAATCCAGAGGATAATCGTGTAAACAATGCCTGTGACGAGACTTACCATCGTCTTCACAACAAGATATTTCCTGACGCTTCTGTCCACCTCGTCGATGACACCAAGGATAAAATCCGCCTCATCCCCGTAGGCGTACTTGATTCTGGCTGGAAGCCTTTCAAATTCGAGGAGGAGAAATATCATAAAAAATGCCATGATGAGAAGATTCGCAACGATATCGAGAAAAGAACCGAGGCTCGTCCCGATGTAGCCCGTCACCTTTGAAAGATCAAGCTTTGAGAGAACCAGCTCTTCGAGTTTTTCCAGAGGGGAATATTCCTTAAAGTCTATGAGAGTTGAATCCAATCCAAAACGTTCCAAGATGCTGTATTTTTGGAGGACGGCGGTAAACTGCGTGAAAATGTCTGTAAGCCTCAACTTGTATATGTCGAGGTTTTGCATAAACTCGTTGACCTGCACCGTGATGATAACCCCAAGGACGTAGAAGATGCCGAAGATAAGGAGAAAAACGATGGGATATGCCAGAAACCTCGGTACTCTCTTTTGCACCAGATATTCGATGACGGGATATATAAGGTAGCTTAAAAAGAGGGCAACAAAAAATGGCTTCAGGATAGGCGCCAGGCTTCTGAAGATGATAGTGAGGAGCACGGCAAGTCCCACTGCCATACCGATGTTTAAAAAAGCAAACCCAGACGAGCTTGAGGAGATTATTTCCTCTGACGCCCTTTCAATCTTTTTCTGGTTTGTTTCCTGCTTGGCCATCTTTTCCCCCACAAAGATTATAAATATTAAATATCATACAGGAAAATACTCTCTTATGAAAGAAATTTTTTTAGGAGATGACCTTTTTCGATACCTCAAGAGACTACAATATGATATAGTAACAGTTAGTGAAATTGCAATTAATATAGTTGGGATGTGAAATGAGAAAAGAAGAAAAAGACGAAATAGCGAGGCAAGTAGAAGATAATGTAACAAAGAAAATAATTTATACTGTTGTGGCAGTTGTTGTTATTTTGTTACTGCTGAAAATGTGCGGTGCTATTATAATTGGTGTAGGTAACACAATTTCAAAAGAGGTA
>JAUWME010000168.1 GCA_030613285.1 Candidatus Zymogenus sp.
TCAAAATCCGGAAGAATCAAAATATGATGAAATATTTAATGTTATATCAATATTGCAATATTGGAATTATAAAATGAGAGGGGGATAAAGTTAATGGATATAGCGGTAAAGCAGCAAAGCGAATTCCAAGAGCTGCTAAAAGGCACAAAAAATGTGGCGATTTTGGCCTGCAAGCTCTGCCTAAAGGAGTTTGAGCGGGACGGCTCTGAAGAAGTCGATGATTTGAAGGAGGCGATTTTAGCCTCTGGAAAAAAAGTTTCGATGATTAGTGAAATAGATTTTCTCTGCAACAGCACAACCACCAAAAAGGCTTTGGGCGAACTTGACCTTGACAAAGTCGATGCGATTGTTACTTCCGCCTGCGGTGTGGGCACGCAAGTTCTTGCAACCATTGTGGAAATACCGATAATTGCAGGTGCCGACACAATCGGCGGGAAACTATTTGGGGGTTTTGCAACAGAAGGGGGAAAGCTCTGCCGCGCGTGCGGAGAGTGTGTGTTAAATTCCACGGGCGGGATCTGCCCCGTGGCATATTGCGCAAAATCCCTTTTGAATGGGCCGTGTGGCGGCGCCAAAGAAGGAAAGTGTGAGGTCGATAGCGAGCGGGATTGCGCTTGGCTAAATATATATGACCGCCTAAAAAGGCAGGGCAGAACCGATGTTATGCTGGGGGAAGTCAGGGTCAGGGATTACAACAGGCCCTCCTTTGATGATCTAAAGGGACTTGCCGGCGGAGTCGTTGAGCAACGTGATCTGAATTTTTACGGGGGCGTCTTTCCTCTGGAGATGAAAGAGGAGACGGAAGAAAGCGCCATTGAGACACTCCCTGTTCCAGACACCCTGATTGTTCCCGTAAGGCAGCACATCGGGGCGCCCAACATCGCCGTTGTCAAGGTTGGCGATGAAGTTAAAATGGGAGACCTCATTGCGGAAACTGATGCCTTTGTATCAGCTCCAGTCCACTCGCCGGTGAGCGGCAAGGTTGTTGCCATAGAACCAAGGCCCCACCCCACCTTGCTCATGGATGTCGAGGCGGTGGTTATTGAAAACGACCACAAGGATACGTTAAGCGATGCGGTCAAACCCGCAAAATCGGTTGATGATCTCACACCAGATGAGATTGTCAAAATTGTGAGAGACAAGGGTCTTGTCGGAATGGGTGGAGCGATGTTTCCCACCCACGTCAAATTGAAACCGAACAAACCCGTGGATCTGCTTATCCTAAACGGGTGTGAGTGCGAGCCTTTTCTTACAGCGGATCATCGGGTGATGGTGGAAAAAGCAGAGGGAATAGTTAAGGGGATGAAGCTCATTGCAAAGGCAGCGGGCATTAAAAAATGCATCATCGCAGTTGAAGACAACAAACCAGATGCCGTTGAGGCCCTAAAGAAGTTTGAAGATGACAATATAAAGGTCGAGGTTCTAAAGACAAAATATCCCCAAGGTGCAGAGCGGATGCTCGTATGGAGGCTGACGGGAAAAGAGGTGCCAAAGGCGGGGGGGCTTCCCCTTGATGTGGGGGTTATTGTCTCAAACGTCGGCACTGCCTATGCGGTTTACGACGCCGTAATAAATGGAATGCCCTTAATTGAGAGGGTGATGACCATTACAGGTGACAGCATCAAAAAGCCCGGTAACTACATGGTCAGGATTGGGACACCCCTCTCATACCTTGTTGGTCAAGTCTCGGACACCACCCCAGAGGAGTTGATTAGCAAAAAGCGGGTCAAGATGGGGGGGCTGATGATGGGGATACTGCAAGAATCCCTTGACGTTCCCGTCCTCAAGGGGACATCTGGGCTAACGGTCATTCCACTTTCAGATATCGAGGCGGCAGATTCCGACAAATGTATAAAGTGCGGAAGGTGCGTCTCGGTGTGTCCCATGGAGCTCATGCCCCACAGTCTCTGGTACTATGCAAAAGAGAAGGATGCAAAACGGCTTGGAGAACTTGCCGTCAATGACTGCATCGAATGTGGTTGCTGCGAATATATCTGCTCCGCAAAGCTACCCCTTGTAAATGTCTTCAAGGATGGCAAGCAGGTGCTTCGTGATGCGGATAGCAAATAGCTGACGTCCAAAGTAAATTGGATTAAGTTCGGAAATAGATAATAAACAGGAGATAAAGATATGCTTGTAACTCAAATCAAACCGACCGAAGAGCTCGATGGTCTCCTGCCAAAGTCTCTTTATGTCATCCACTGTCTTGGGTGTAAGGAAGTCCACTTTCCACTTGAAGAGGCCAAAGCAAGTGTAGAGGAACTCAAGGGATTGGGGATCAAAATCGAAGGTGAGGAGATGGCCGACTACGTCTGCCGGCCCGACTTTACCGAAAAAAGGCTCAAGCTCTACGCTGATGGGATCAAAAAAGCGGATGGCGTCCTTGTTTACGCCTGCGGTGTGGGGATACAGACAGTGGCAGAAAAAATTACCGAAGTAAAAGACATCCCCGTCTTTGCTGGTTGTGACACAGTCAGGCTTTCCGGCTACGCAGGGCTGATGCCCACCGAGCTTGATTGTGTGCGGTGCGGTGAGTGCATTCTGGGGTTGACCGCAGGGATTTGCCCCGTGGCAAATTGCGCAAAGGGTCTTGTAAACGGAGCCTGTGGCGGCGCCATGGATGGCAAATGCGAAATAAGCTCGGAAAAAGATTGCGTCTGGCTTTTGATCCATAACCGACTGAAAAAGCAGGGGCGCCTTAAAATGCTTGACAAGATAAATCCCGTAAGAGATCACATCTCGGCAGAAAAAGGTGTTAAGTTCTAAAAATCGTTTTAAACGTCTTAAAAAATTATACTGAGGAGGTTGAGGGTGAGCAAATTACAGGAATCGCTTGAAAGCGGAAAATTCACCATAACGGGCGAAATCGGCCCACCAAAAGGAAATAATATCCAACCGGCCCTGGATGAGGCCGATGAATTTCTCCGAGATAAAATAGTGGCGGTGAATGTCACCGACATTCAGACCGCCGTGATGAGGGCAGGCTCCATTTCTGCCTGCGTACTCCTAAAGGAGATGGGAATCGAACCCATCATGCAGATGGTCTGCAGGGACAGAAACAGGCTGGCTTTGCAGTCTGACCTTCTCAACGCATCAATATTCGGCATCGAAAATGTCCTCTCCATCACCGGCGATCACATCGTCATGGGCGATCATCTGGATGCGATGCCGGTTTTCGATCTTGATGCGGTAAGTCTTCTAATGGCGATGGTGCTCTTGGAAAGCGGGACAGACATGGGTAAAACCATGAAGGGTGAGCCGAACAAACTCGACGGAGTGCCAAAGTTTTTTAAAGGTTGCGTGGTGGCGCCATGCGCCGAGGAGGTCGAACCGCAGGCCATTAAACTGGAAAAGAAAGTTGCAGCAGGGGCACAGTTCGTCCAGACCCAGGCGGTCTATGACCCAAAGGCGTTTGAGGCATTTATCAAAAAGGTTGAGCATCTGAAGGTGCCAATTCTTGTGGGGATCGTTGTCCTCAAGGGTGCTGGGATGGCAAAATATATGAACAAGAACGTCCCAGGTGTTACCGTGCCCGATAAACTCATAGAAAGGCTTTCTTCCGCCGCAAAAGAGGATGTTCCAAAGGTTGCAGTGGATATCGCCGGAGAGTTGATCCACGACATGAAGGATATGTGCCAAGGGGCACACATCATGCCGCTGGGTTGGGATAAGTTTGTACCAGACATCATAGAAGCCGCAAAACTCTAACCCGACACTGCCGATATATTTTAAGGGACTGCTGGAGTATTGCAATCGGCAGGTTGATCGGGTAGTCAATTTAGGGGGGGTTGCTGGTTTGTTTTAGAGGGTTGTTGGTATGTTGGAAGGGTTGCTGGGATATTGAGGAGGGGACGACAGACTGCCAGTTTATTGAGAAACTACCAGCTTGTCATATTTAGATAAAAGTTGAATCAAACAAAAGGCCGGCACATCAGCACCGGCCTTTTTTATAGCCAAATTACATCCTATTAATTGCTTCCTATTGTCTCTTCCCCAACTTCAGGGTGGTGCTGTCTATCCAACACGCCACCACTTCGTCTTTCTACCTTAACATTACCAACCCACCAACCATACAGTTTAAAAAAATGAGGGGGTTGTGAGGTGGAGTTAGAGCAACGCCTTGTTTGCGGCCTTGAGTGTATTGTTCAGCAACATGGCGATGGTCATTGGGCCAACACCGCCCGGTACTGGTGTGATCAGAGAGGCGTTTTTCACCGCCTCGTCAAATTCTACATCACCCTTTAGCTTGCCGTCCTCCATGCGGTTTACGCCGACATCGATAACAATGGCGCCTTTTTTAATCCAGGAGCCTTTGATCA
Source organism: Candidatus Zymogenus sp. (assembly GCA_030613285.1). Classification (GTDB taxonomy): domain Bacteria; phylum Desulfobacterota; class Zymogenia; order Zymogenales; family Zymogenaceae; genus Zymogenus. The sequence continues at coordinate 4,320 of JAUWME010000168.1, forward strand.
TTTCGGCTTTTCCCGTTGCCGCAACAACGATGTCCGCTTCTTTGACCCGACGTTCAAGGTCGGTGGTTCTGGAATGGCAGATAGTTATTGTTGCGTGGTTTCTCATTAGCATCAATGCTATGGGCTTTCCGACGATGTTTGATCTCCCTACGATTGTAGCGGCCTTTCCCTTGAGATCGACGTTGTGTCTCTTTAAAAGCTCCATAACACCAGATGGCGTGCACGGTTCCAAGTCTGCTTCTGATGTCAAGAGCCTGCCGAAGTTTGGATATGTAATGCCGTCAACGTCCTTTTCTGGGGCGATCCTCTGGGTTACCAGCTCGGTGTCGAGATGATCTGGGACGGGAAGCTGTACCAGAAGACCGTGGACGCTTTTGTCGGCATTTAGTTTGTCGATGACGCCCAAAAGCTCATCCTGGGGAGTGTCTGCGGGAAGCTTGATTGTGTCAGAATCGATCCCTACCTCTGCGGAAAATTTGCTCTTATGGCCCACGTAAACCTTGGATGCGGGATCTTCCCCGACAAGAATAACAGAAAGCTTTGGGACCTTTCCCGTCTTCTTTTTGAGTTCCTCGACTCCCTTAGCTACATCTTCTCGGACGGATTTTGCAATGCCCTTTCCGTCTATGATGTTTGACATGTATTACCTCCAGATTATTTATTTAGTTGAGTTCAGAAATTTCGTTTTTTATGTGTGAGTACAATTTCAAAAAGTGATTTGAAAGTATCCGCCGTGGGTTCACAGACAGGCTGGAAGTTGTTTAATAATCTGGAAGCCTCTTCTACTTCCTATCCCAATATACTGCCAACCTTCCCACAACTTCCCAGTCTCCTTAAAACATCTCAGCAACCCCGGCAACCCCCTAAAACTTCCCAACCCTCCAAACAAAATATATGACAGGGGGGGCAGGGGGGGATCAGGCTTGAGAGATTATTATTTTGTGGCCCGTGAGATCGATGAGGGTGATTTTCCCATCGATGGTTTTTGATTCTCCCAAGATGTCTTCTATGAAGACAGAGTCTTTTTCTGGCCTGATGAAGACCACATCCTTTAGGATAAGGTCTTCTTTGTTACCTTTTTTTAAATATACGCTTGATTCACACATAGTTTTTATTGCCCTGCGGGGACGGTTATTGTTTGTGTCCCCGCAGGAGATATCCAATAAGATTAAGTTTAGTTTAGAACAATCCCTTTACCAGACCGGTTTTGAGGTCGAGATCGACGTCAACGAAAACGGGTCGAGAGGGAAGCCCCGGCATGGTGCGCATGGCGCCGCATAGGGGAAATAGGAATCCCGCGCCCACGGATGCCTTGACGTCCCTGATGGGCAGTCTAAATCCTTTGGGAACACCTTTGAGTGTTGGATCGTGAGATAGCGACAGGTGCGTTTTTGCCATACAGAGCGGTAGATCGGATAGTCCGATATCTGTGTAGAGCTTGATTTTTTTCTCCGCTTCGGGTGAATAGTCAACGCCGTCGGCACCGTAGATTTCGGTTGCGATGGTTTCGATTTTCTCCTTGATGGACATATCGTCTGTATAAAGGAGC
>JAUWME010000031.1 GCA_030613285.1 Candidatus Zymogenus sp.
GCAGTCGGAGGGGGGGGTGGAAAAAACCTACCAAGGGAGCGCACTGACACTCATTTTCCCGGTTACATTTACGGGTAAAAAACACGATATTGGGATTACAATTTCCGTTTCGGAGCTGTCTCGATAACGGAAGGGGAGAAAAGAAAATGAAAAATGAAAAATCTGAAGATAGTGGAACCGTGGGAGCATTCACCTTTGTTCTCCACTCACACCTCCCCTACGTGCTGTTTCACGGGCAGTGGCCACACGGAACAGATTGGCTCTTTGAGGCCGCAGCGGAGACCTACGTTCCCCTTTTAAACACCTTTAACCGCCTTGTATCGGAGGGGATAAAACCCAAAGTGACCATCGGGATAACCCCAATTCTTGCAGAGCAGCTCACCTCCGCCATCTTCAAAGACAGTTTTGTGTCCTACCTCAAAGACAAGATCAAAATCTCCGAAAACGACATCGAAGATTTTACCCGGCGGGGTGAGGACAATCTTAGGCGTACTGCAGAGGGGTGGAAGACATTCTACACTGAGATTTTTAATAGCTTCAAGGCAAGTTATAACCTTGATATCATAGGGGAATTTGCGAGGCTCCAAGACAAAGGGGCACTGGAAATTATCACCTGCGCTGCCACCCACGGGTACCTCCCCCTTCTCGGTTATGATCAAGCCGTTCGGGCACAGGTAAGGCTTGGCGTCCAAACATACAAAAAGCATTTTGGAAAAGCCCCCAAGGGCATCTGGCTTCCGGAGTGTGCCTACAGGCCGTCCTATTTCTGGGAGTTCCCTGTAGAAAACAGTGGAGCGGGGTACATGAGGGCCGGCGTTGAGGAGATTTTAAACGAGGAAGGAATTGATTATTTCATCATAGATTCTCATCTCTTGGAGGGCGGACAGGCCATCGGGGCCTACCTCGATCGTTTCGGGGGATTAAAAGATATTTGGGATCGATTTGCCACAGAGTATAAAGACACCGAAGTGGATGAACCCCGTCCCCCCTACAAACCATACATGGTGGTATCTCCCGATGGAAAAGGCAAAAAGGAGGGGGCTTCCGTCTTCACACGCGACCCGAAGACTGCAATGGTGGTCTGGAGTGGCGAGCACGGCTACCCAGGAGACAGCAGCTACCTCGATTTTCATAAAAAACATTTCCCCGGCGGAAACCGCTACTGGAAGGTCACCGGCCCAAAGGTGGACCTTGGAGACAAGGAGATATACGAGCCGAATGATGTCCCTGAAAGATTGAAAGAAAACGCCACGCACTTTGTGAGCCTTGTAAAGGAGACGTTGAAAGAGTACAGGGACAATTTTGGGGAGCCGGGAATCATCACCGCACCCTACGACACAGAGCTGTTCGGTCACTGGTGGTTTGAAGGGCCAACGTTTGTCTATAATGTCCTAAAAGAGCTTGCGACCGATCCCGAAGTCCAGCTTACTACCCTCTCTGAATATTATATGGAACACCCCCCAAAAAAGTCGGTATCTATCCCGGAAGGCTCCTGGGGTGAGGGAGGATTTCACTGGATATGGTTTAATGACTGGACACGCTGGACGTGGAAACACATCTATGAGGTTGAAGAAAAAATGGTGGAACTTTCCACCAAATATGCCGACACAGATGATCCGGGGCTCAAAAAGCTTTTGAACCAGATGGGGAGAGAGCTTCTGTTGATGGAGAGTTCTGACTGGCAGTTTTTGATCTCCACCTGGGCCGCCCGGGACTACGCAGAGATGCGTTTTTCGGAACACTACAACGATTTTAAGAAGCTATTGAAAATAACAGAATTAGTAATACATGGTGAAGAGCCAAGCACGGGAGACTGGGAACTTTTGGGAGACATTGAAAAGAAAGACCCCCCCTTTCCCGATATTGATGTCTCCCTCTGGGGAAAAAGAAAAGGAGAAGTCTAATGCCAGAATTGAGAAAAGACCCCATCGTGGAAAGATGGGTAATTATATCTACGGAGCGGGGAAAAAGACCCGGCGATTTTGAGGAAGAGACCGACGTTAGGAAGGGTGGATTTTGCCCGTTTGATCCGGGAAATGAAGACAAGACCCCCAAAGAAGTCATGGCGTTGAGGGACGAAGGGACTGCCCCCGATACCCCCGGTTGGTCTTTGAGGGTTGTCCCAAACAAGTTCCCGGCGTTGATGGTAGAGGGAGAACTTGGCCGCAGGGGCGACGGGCTTTATGACAAGATGAACGGTGTGGGCGCCCACGAGGTTATCATTGAAACAACCGATCACAATGAAGACCTTGCAGATATGCCTCTAAATAGATTCACCGACGTAATGGTCGCATACAAGGAGAGAATTAACGACCTGAAAAAAGACAGTCGCTTTCGCTTTGCCATGATCTTTAAGAACCACGGCCGCGTTGCGGGGGCATCTCTGGAACATTCCCACAGTCAGTTGATTGCACTGCCTGAGGTACCCAGCCGAGTGGAGCGGGAGATTGAAGGGGCAAAGCGTTTCTATTCTTACAAGGAGCGATGCATCTTTTGCGACATAGTAACCCAAGAACTCTCTGAGAGGTCACGGCTTGTGACAGAAAACCCGACCTTTTTGGCCATCGCCCCTTATGCGCCACGTTTTCCCTTCGAGACATGGATATTACCAAAACAGCATATGCCCCGCTACGAAGACGGCCCAAGAGAAATCTATGAATCTTTGGCACAAATATTGGGGGAGGTGTTACAAAGACTCAACAAGGCACTAAAAAACCCACCCTACAACTACATCCTCCACACATCGCCCTTTAACGATCCCCACATCGGGGACGTAAGCCACTTCTACCACTGGCACATCGAGGTAATGCCGAGGCTGACAAAAATTGCCGGGTTTGAGTGGGGTTCCGGTTTTTACATAAACCCGACCCCCCCTGAAGATGCCGCCCGTTTTTTAAGAGAGGTTCAACTATGAAGATTGCCATTGTATCATCGGAAGCTGTACCCTTTGCTAAGACCGGAGGACTGGCAGATGTTGCTGGGGCATTGCCCGCAGAGCTTGTCAACATGGGACACGATGTCAGGCTTATCATTCCAAAATACAAATCTGTAGAAGAAAAGGGGTTCAAACTTAAAAAGATTGAAGGGGATTTTACCGTCCCATTGGGAGAAAGGGTGGTCAAGGGGGGTGTTCTCGAAACGACAGAGAACAATGTCAAGACGCTCCTTATTGAAAACGATGAATTTTTTATGCGAGACGAGCTCTACAAAGATAAAAACACGGGAGATGATTACAGTGACAATGCTTCGAGATTTATATTTTTTTCTCGTGGCGTCCTCTCAGCACTAAAACTCATAAATTTCAAACCCGACATCATCCACGTCAATGACTGGCAGAGCGCCCTTATCCCCCTCTACCTAAAATCCATTTTTAAGGACGATGCCCACTTTAAAAAAACCTCCACTGTCCTCACTGTACACAATCTTGGATACCAAGGTATCTTCTGGCACCACGATATGCCGCTAATAGGCGTCGGGTGGGAATATTACACGCCCGAAGGAATAGAGTTTTATGACAAGATAAATTTTTTGAAGGCGGGAATCGTCTTTTCTGACGTCATCAACACCGTGAGCAAAAAGTACGCGGAGCAGATACAGACAAATGAAGACGGGTTTGGTCTTGACGGTGTGTTGAGAAAGAGGCAAAATGACCTCTTCGGAATCATAAACGGGATAGACTATGATGAATGGAATCCTGAAATCGATACCTTTATTGCCAAAAACTATTCCGTAAAAGATACATCGGGTAAAGCCGAAAATAAATGCGCTCTCTTAAAGAAATTTTACCTCCCCGAAAAATTGGATGTTCCATTAATCGGGATAATTTCTCGGCTTGCCGACCAAAAGGGCTTTGACATCCTTGCCGACGCCATGGAGGAACTGATGTCCATGGAGCTTAAGATGGTAATCCTCGGCACGGGAGAGAAAAAATTCCATCTGCTTTTGACAGAGCTCGGTAAAAAGCACCCCACAAAGTTGGGGATAAAGCTAACTTACGACAACCATCTGGCGCATCTTATTGAGGCGGGATCAGACATCTTCCTGATGCCCTCCCGTTACGAGCCTTGCGGATTGAACCAGATGATGAGTATGCGATATGGCACGGTGCCGGTGGTCAGGGCAACCGGTGGTCTTGATGACACAATCTCTGAGTTCAACGAGAAGAGCGGAGAAGGAAACGGGATAAAATTCACTAATTATGATGCCGCCACATTAGTATCTGCAGTTACGAGAGCACTTTCACTGTACGGCAAAAAGACCCAGTGGAAAAAGATGATGAAAAACGGCATGACAACCGATTTTTCGTGGCGCGCCTCGGCAAAAGAATATGAAAATCTCTACAAGAGGGCGATAAAGAAACACCTTCAATAATTGAATAAACTCAACAAAGAGACCACCCTTTAGATGAGGTTTTTAATATGACGGACATCCCATCCCTAAAGATTGCGGGGGTCTTGAAAAATTTTCCCGAACCTATGTTTATCACAGACAGGGACGGGTTTATTCTTTTCCAAAATGTTGCAGCTGTAAAGACAACGGGATATACAGAAAGTGAGATGTTGGGACTTCCAATCTTCAGATTGATTTCTGAAGAACACAAGGAGTTACTAAAAGAAGAACTTGAAAGGATCATTACTCAAGGAAGTTCTTCGTCTCTTAGGGTAAACTTGACGGTAAAAGACGGCACCAAACTCCATGTCAACTTCACTCTTTCTCTCATCACAACAGATGGCGATGAAGATGGGGCTGGTGGGGCCTGTCTCTTTTTTATCAAAAGTTTCTCCCCCCCTACCCTTTCTACCACAGATGAAAGTTCAATCCATTTTCTAATAGCCACCCTAAACGTCCTAAAGGAAGGAGTGGTTATAACAGACCTTACGGGCAAGATTTCCTTTGCCAACCCCATGGCCGAATCTATGTTTGCCTATGCAACAGATCAACTGGCGGGACTAAACCTCAAGGTTTTATTTCCCCCCATCGACAAAAAAGACATCAGTGGGGAGATAATTGAAAAGACCCTTAGTGGGCAATGGGAAGGGGAACTTGTTGCCACAAAGAAGGATGACAACAAAATCAAAGTAAGGCTCGCAACAATAATTATCCGAGATTCACACAACAACCCATCACTAATAATTTGCGTCATTCAGGACATCTCAAAAGAGATTGAGCTGCAAAGGAAACTGGTTCATATCAACAAAGAGCTGTCTGCCCTTTATGCTGTGTCCACCACGCTTTCAGAATCGATCGAGATTTCCGAGTTGCTAAACGTAAGCTTGTTCAAGGTGCTTGAGGTTATGGAAATGGACAAGGGGATTATCAGAATAGTTGAAGAAGAAACTGGTGATTTGTTACTCAAGGCTCACGTTGGGGTCTCTATTGAATATTTGAGGCAACACGAACGAATGCCCAAAGAAGGGAGCATCTCCGGAAGGGTGGCAAAAACAGGGGTTCCATACCTCGCCGACAGAAACATCGAAAGTGACCCCGAAAGGGATGTGGCCCTGATACGAGAGGGACTCCACCAAACCATTATTATTCCACTTCGTTCAAAAGATAAAACCCTGGGCACGATGTCTGTGGGGGGATACAATCCCCGCACATCAACTTTTCAGGACATAAAGCTACTCACCTCCATTGGAAATCTCTTTGGGGTTGCAATCGAAAACGCCCTTATCTTTGAAAAGGCAGATATGCTTTCAAAAGAGAAAGCCATCAAGATCGTTGAGCTTACCCTTCTATCAGACCTCTCTCACGCACTTATGACCACAATTGAGCTGGACAAACTTCTCTACATCGTTCTGACTACGGTAACCATGGGTGAGAGCTTTGGTTTTAACCGAGCAGCCCTTTTTCTTGTGGACGAAGATGAGAACTCCATCGTCGGGAGGATGGGCGTGGGGCCAATCAACAAGGAGGACGCCGGAAGGATTTGGGCTGAGCTCGAAAAGAAGCAATACAAGCTTCAGGAGCTCGTTAAAAATGGTTTTGAAGAGCACGGGTCGCCCGATTCAATCCAAAACAGGGCTATACAAAGGATAAAAATACCCCTTAGTGATGTCGATGACGTTCTTGTAAAGTCAATTACAGAAAACCGGCCGATAATCGTCCGCAACGTCAAGACGAACCCCCACGTTAGTAAAAAAATGACCACGCTTTTAATGGGAGATGAAGAGTTTGCCTGTGTCCCAATTGTTGTCACAGATAAGCCCCTGGGCGTACTTTTGGTCGATAATGTCTTTAACAGAAAACCTATTGTCGAGGAAGATACAAATCTCCTCTGGGCATTTGCAAATCAGGCAGGACTTGCCATCCAGAACTCCTTGTTGTACACAAACCTGTCAAAAATAAATCTTGAACTCAGAAAGGCCCAGGCAAAGCTCCTCCAACAGGCAAAGTTGGTGGGGCTGGGGGAGATGGCCACCGAAATTGCCCACGAGATTAGAAACCCTCTCGTTTCAGTCGGTGGCTTTGCAAGAAAGCTGTCCAAGCATGCTGGCGACAACAAAAAGCTCAAACAATACAGCGACATTATTGTAGAAGAGGTAAACAAACTGGAACACACCCTCTTGAACGTCCTGTTGCTGCAACATGAGATACCGCCAAATTTTGAAGAAGTGGATTTGAATGGAATCATTAGCGACACCTTAAACCTCGTAAAAGCCGATCTTGCCCCAAGAGGGATAGAGCTTGTAATTAACTTGGAGAACTCTCTCCCAAAAATTGAAGCGGACAGCGCGCAACTGCGTCAGGTCTTTCTGAATCTCACCTACAATGCAATCCAAGCAATGGAAGAGGGCGGGAGACTCGGCGTTACCACATCCATCGAAGAAGCGTCCCTCGAAGAAGCTAATACAAAAATATATATCAAAACAGTCGTTGAAGATACAGGGGTGGGTGTCCCAGAAAAATTAATCGAGGAAATATTTAAACCATTCTTCACTACAAAAAGCACGGGTACTGGCCTGGGTCTTGCAATAACCCACAAGATAATCACAAATAACGGAGGAAAAATTGAAATCTTAAACAAACCGGAGGGCGGAGCTTCTTTCATCGTAGAAATCCCTGTAAAGCAGGAGAGCGGTGATTAGAATCGTTGCCTGACAAGAAAGGTACAAACAGAGATGGGACAAGACGGACAGAAAAAATACACAGACAATGAGATAACCGAATCAAATATCGTCTTCCATGACGAATTTGATGCCGAAATCTACGACTGGAAATGGGGCAAAATGTACGGAGTGGGGGAGATGGAAAAAATCGTATCGGACTACCGTAACTATATGGGGGGGGAACTCGGAAAGATCGAAAAATATCTTGACATCGGATGCGGGACGGGGGCTGCTGTGGTAAATCTCTCCCTTCTCGACAAGATTGGTGAGGCCCACGGCTCTGACATATCGATGGGAATGCTCAATATGTGCAGGAAAAACGCCAATAGCGTCGGGGGCAAAATAACTCTAACCCTCTCCGATGCCCAAAAACTCCCTTACAAAGACAACACCTTCGATTTCATCACCTGCCACGCCATCCTTCACCACGTACCCCAGCCAAAGACCGTAATGGATGAAGTCTATCGCCTCCTTAAACCGGGGGGAAAAGCCCTTGTCTTTGAACCAACAATATATGGCACCGAGCTGACCTTTAAAATAATGCGCTACACTTGGGGAATTCCCTATACAATCCGAGAATGGCTTAAGGGGAAAAAACCAATCTGGGTAGTAGAGGAACAGTACGTGAACACCCTCGATTCTCCCGTGGACGTTACCACCTTTCATCCCAAGGAGCTTCGGAAAATCGTTGCCGATATTCCCTTTTCCAAGGCCACCGTTACTACCTACGGTTTTTTGAGCAACTTCACAAAATTCTTCGCCCACTCGATCAGAAACATCAAGCCAATAAAATTTATCTTCGATAAAATCATTGCAATCTTAACCTGCTTGGATGATGGAATCTTAAAAAAAGTTGTGCCAGAAACCCTCTATTTTCAAGCTGTCATCTACGTAAAAAAGTAACGACTATGGAAAAAACCTTCTCTATCAAAGACATCCTCTTTCAATACTTCTCGGCCCTTCCAAAAGCGGCGCGGGAAAAGTTCACCATGGAAAACAGCGATGACCCTAAATCCCTGTCAGAAGGGTGGGAAGAGGCCCTCACCTCAGACACCGCTGAAGGAATCATCGAGTCGTTTCGATACTACAACGTCTTAAATGCAATAAGCAATCAGGGCAATCGAGACAAATTTTGTCTCTCATACAACGAAACCGATGCGTTGATATACCCCTTCGTTGTAAAATCCATATTCAATATGTTTCCCGATGAGATTGGTAACGCCCTTCTAAAAAAATCGGAATGCAGCACAGTCGATGATCTCATCAATGTTTTAAAAAAGCCACCGGCAATATCAAAAGAAACACGAAACTCCTTCAGACTAACCCTAATGGAAAACATCAATAACCCCATCCTCTCATTTCTCTACTCAATGGTCTACTTGATGGGTTTTTCATCGGGGGGCGAATCATCATTTCTGACAAGGGTGTTCCCCATTGTAAAAAAATGGGACGGCCACATTTTGGATGCCGGCGGCGGGTCGGGATTTGCGGGACTTATGCTCTCGACACGAGGGCCAACAACATATATCGATTTCTCACCCTTTCGAGCAAGGCGCGCCAAGGCTATTGCCAAGATGGCTACTATTAACGAGGGAAACGAGGACTTTTTTGAAAAGATGCTTGACCTCATCGATCTCGAATCCGGCACCTTCGGTCTCACCCTCGACCGAGGCTTGATTCCCCCATTGACGACTTCCATCACAAAAAATCTCCACCACGAGTCGGGAGATCTAAGCTCTCTCCCAAAACACCTCGGCCCCTTTGATGGGGCAATAATCACCGACGTGCTGGAACACACCACCAACCCTAAAGACGTCCTTTCAAACGTGGCCATGACATTAAAACCAAATGCCCCGCTGCTTCTCACAGTCCCCACAGAAATGAATGGAAAATATCAAAAAGAAATGGAAGAAGAAAACGGCCTCACGTTTCCCTTCCTGCTCCATATCAGGTTCTTTTCCAACGAAATGATTGAAAAAATGGCGCAGAATACAGGATTAAAAGTTGTCGATTTTCACCCTTTCTCTTACAAAAAAATAGAAAGTCAAAAACCAATTCCCATGGAGGTCATGGCACTTTTAAGAAAGGACTGACATTTAAAAATCCAATCTAATCAAAGAGCTTTTCGGATTACCCAACAAAAGCTACCCTCCTTTTTCTTCAATTTTTTGTACATTTCTCTAATACTTTTTCCTTGACAAAACCAGTATCTAATTGCAATAATAAACATAGTACAAAATTAACCGTTTTCTTTAAACAGGAGAAAAAAATGAGAAAAGCAAAATACCTAAAGCTGGCCTTAATAGCACTGCTTGTTGTGCCAGTGATCTTCATGACAGTTGTCGATTCCAAAGCCGGCACAATCGCCAGCGGATACCTCAACCAGGGGCAAACATACAGATTCGGCTTTGTCGCCCCCAGTAATTACGAAGAGATCACTTTTTATTATCCCAGCGGAACAACCTTCATGGTCGAAGTCAGGGGACGATCCGATAATGTTCTTGGAGTTTTCAACCTGAACAACGGAAGCGTTATCCAACTCAAGGGCGGCGGACAGTTCTATCTGATCGTATACCCCACGTACGGTGGCGGAAACTGGAGCGCCAACTGGTAAAAGAGTGTCGGTAATGCTTGAGGGGGGTCGGTAATGTTTGTGAGGAGGCACATTTAAGGGCTGCCGCATTGACTCCCAACAAGTTGCCAATAAAAGAGGGTTTGGAATATTTCAGATGGGGTCGCATTTAGAAGGTTGGACACATTCACAAGTTGCCGCATTGACTCCCAAAGGGGTTGGGCACATTTAATAGTTGAAATATTAAAGAACGGGGTGCATTTTTATGTACCCCGTTTTTTAGTCAAAACCCGTTTGCTGCATCCCCACCTAAAACATTCTTAATTTCTCCCCTACCATTTTTCATATTTCCAAGTCTTCTGCATCTCCGGCGGAAGCCCACCGCCGTACTCTGGGCCAATCTTTCTCACCACCTTTGCGGGAGAACCCACCGCAAGAGAATAGTCGGGGATATCCTTTGTAACAAGAGACCCCGCCCCAATGACACACGCTTTACCAATAGTTACCCCCGGCATGATTGTTGCCCTTGTACCAATCCAAGTGCCGGTCTTTACCAAAATCGGCTCGTACCTGATCTTCCCGCCCCGGTACTTCTCATCACCGATGTCGTGAGAAAATGTGATAAAATGAACATTGGACGACACACCCACCCAATCCTCCAGCGTGGTGTGCTTTAGCGCAATGCACCCCTGTCTTATACTGGAACCGTATCCCATAGTCAACGGCCCCTCAATCCAAACCCCAGGCCCAATTACGGCAAGCTCCCCCAATGTCAGCGGGCCGTCAATTAGATCCAATATAACATTCTCTTCAATAAACGAGTCCTTTCCCAAAATCATATCTTTATAAGAACTTGTAATAACATCCTTAAAGATAAAGGAAACCCCCTTCCTCCCCCCAACCCTGTTGATTATCGTTCCACGGAGTGCGGCCGCCCAAAATGACCGACGGGGAAAAATCAGGTGGTTTATAAGCATCTTGAGGGGCCACCGTAAAAGCTCATGGGCATCGTATTTGATAGAGTGTCTATTGAGGTATGCGGATATCTTCTCTTTTTCCATGTCTGTTATCTCAAAAAAACCTTTTATAGAACGCTAAAACTCAGACTGCTTTGTCATTCCCAGCAATTCAAAAGAATCCATATTTGTCATTCTCAACTTGATTGGGAATCCATAATCAAATCAAACTATAGTAGAAATCCTTCCATTCAGGATTTCTTTTTTGTTTAATTCAATTTTCCACTTCCTCTTCCACCTTTTCAACCGTTTTTTTCTTTGTATCGCAGACTCAATGTTGTTTACTTCCTCATAGTAAACAAGCATATGAATACCATATCTTTTTGCAAATCCACTAATAAGATTGTTTTTATGTTCATATATAGCGTTCCATTTCGCTTGCTTGCTATGAGATAAACATAATAAGTCTTCATTCTAATCTGGATTCCCGCTTTCGCGGGAATGACAAGTTTTCTTCATATTAATCTAAATTTCCGCCACCCAGGGCAATGACAGAACTGGAGCAATTATGCATGTAGAGACAACCCCCTGTGTTTACCCTAAAAATTTTTCTAAAAATATCTCTCGATTGTATCCCATATGGGGCGAATAACCGAAGAGAGCTTTTCTGCAATCACCACCTCCGCCACATCATCAAAGGGTGTGGGCTGGGCGTTGATGACAATAAGCTTTCCACCTCTCTCCAAGCACCCCATGACGATCTCCTTTACGTGCTCCACAAGTAGCGACGACCCCATCGTCAGGAGGAGATCGGAGCTTTCGGCAAGTTTTAGCCCCCGCTCGTAGTCTTCGGTTCGCTCAAATGCAA
>JAUWME010000381.1 GCA_030613285.1 Candidatus Zymogenus sp.
TTGCATTATTTGGTGTTGCAGTTTTATTTTTTCCGATAATAAATATTGCAACTCGTTTTATCAAGAAGAAGACCATCATGATTATCGGTCTCCTGATCTTTGCGATTTCTGATTTTGCAATCTACTACCTCGGATCCAGTACGTTTTTTATTCCTGTAGAGTATCAACCGTTTGTTGTCTTCGGGATAATGGGGATACCCGTTTCTATCCTTCTTTTGCTGCCTAACGCTGTTTTGGGCGATATTGCAGAACATGATGCAATAGAAACGGGGAATCACAGGGAGGCGATGATTTTTTCTGCCCAGGGTTTTTTGATGAAACTGAACCTCGGTGTGTCCGGTATGGTTTTGGCGTACCTTATTTCAGCATTTGGAAAAGACATTGCGCAGCCTTTGGGCATAAAGCTTTCCGGGCCGGTGGCGGCTGTTGTGTGCATTGTTGGTCTCATTGCGTTTTTCTTCTACCCGGAAAAAGATGTGATGGGTGTTCTGGAAGACCATAGGGCAAAAAGGTCTTCTGGTGGTTGATGATTTGTCCCTGAACGTTGTTAAACAATCCGGTTGACAAATGTGCCTTTCGTAGTTAGAATATATACATAAGGCGAGACAAATTGACAATACAGGGGGACCGGTAAGGGATTGGGGATTGATTTATATGTGTAGGGGCAGACCCTTGTGCCTGCCCAATAATGAAAAGACGGAGCCTTTTGTAAGTGTAGTGTTTAACAAATTTTAACAATGGAGGAAAAAATGGGACTTTTTAAATTCATCAAGACTGCCGGTGAAGCCATCTTCAAAAAAGGGAACAAAAAAGAAGAGGACATCAAGGATCACCTAAAAAAGAGGATGGGCGATATGGCCAAGGACGTTGAGGTCAAAGAAGACGACGGCATCGTTACACTGACGGGCGTTTGCGAATCTCGTGAGGTTATTGAAAAAGTGATATTGATTGCAGGAAACGTTGAGGGTGTAGAGAGTGTCAACGGAGACGGACTAAAATTGGAATCTGGAAAGACCGAAGACGAAGCCGAATTTTACACCATCGTAAAGGGCGACAGCCTTTGGAAGATCGCAAAAAAATATTACGGCGACGGAAACAAATACCCTGCTATTTTTGAGGCAAACCGCGAAGTCATAAAAGATGCAGACCTTATCTATCCGGGTCAGGTGATAAGAATACCGGCACAGAAGTAATCTCGTCTTTATCAAGTAAGTGTCCCCATTCTTCAATGGAGTTTGGGGACATTCTACCTGAACTCTGCCACAAAAAAGCATCAGGGGTTTTGGGGACTATAGATATTTATATGGTAAGGAATAAAACTCATGGTTGAGAAGGGAAAAGTGGATATTACAAGAATATTTATCTTCGGATTGGCACTGGCAATCGTTATCAGTTCCTTTTACCTAATTGTAGACAAATATTTTGAGCGCGCTGATATTTTGCATAAAGATGGGATTGTTGAGATAAAACGCTTTGGCAAAAAAGAGTGGATTGTTTTGACTGACGATATCAGAATTGGCAATGGAGATGTGATAAAGACGGGAAATAGTGCAACGGTGGAGCTTGAGCTGCCGGGTGAAGCTTTCATCAAGGTTGGTGAAAACAGCCTTGTTAAGATTAATGAAATTGGAATGGTGGAGATTACAAAACGCGCTGATAATAAAATAGAACTCCTCTATGGAAAGGTTAGGGCAGTTGTTGCACCCTTTGTGAATAATCGGTCGAAGTTTTTGATTAGAGATGATGAAATTTTCATCGGAGTTCGAGGTACCGATTTTGGTGTTATTAGGAATATTGATGAGGAGTGGACACAAGTCCTGAGTTTGGATGGTGAGATCAGTGTCGGGTCTATGGCTAAGGAAGTCGTTGTGAAGGCTGACGAGAAGATGAGCGTTACTAAAGATGGGAAAAACTTTGGTACGCCAACTAAATTAGATAAAGATTTTAAAAAGGATTTCCTAATTGAGATGGACTTTGAAAGCCTGAAGGTTAGAGATTTGATAAGGGATGATTTGAAGGATTTTGAGACCAATTCTGAACCAGAGAAAGAGATAGTTGAGGTTGAACCCATCATGCCCGAAGGCGGTAAGAGCTACACGGTAAAGCCGGGCGACAATCTCTGGAAGATCGCAGAAGAGCTCTATGGCGAAGGGGTGAAATACCCGATTGCTTACGATGCAAACCGAGAGAAAATAAAAGATCCGAACTTAATATATCCCAATCAGGTAATAATAATTCCACCACTGAGAAAAGAGTAGAGGTTGCTGAGTTGCTGGGTTGCTGGGATGTGTTGGGAGGTGTTGGGGGTGTTGGGAGGTGAGAGTTGTTGATGTGTATGGGGGTTCCCTGCAGTTATTTTTAAGTGTCTTTGAAAATGAAACTGAGATTTAGTTACACTTTTGTAGAAAAGGGATTGATTGTGTCTCTGGCTGTGTTTATAATGGATTGTTGGAGTTTGTTATGAGATTTAATGCACCTAAGAAGGCCACGTGGTGGGTAGCTTTCGTCTTTTTGATTTTAGGCACCATTTTACTTTTTGTTGCACTATTGACCGGCATCGGCGAATATTACCATTTCGATAGCTGGTGTCTCCTGGTTTCTGCCATACTCTATGCATTGGGAACAGCAATGAAAGGGTTTTAGGCTGGGGATAGTTAACCGGATATCAATTGATAGCAATTGATGACAAGTGATTGCCACCGGGATGGTTGCTGTGATGATAGCTGATGGGTGTCGAGATTGTTACTTATCTTAAAGAGACACCGTATACTGTACCATGTTTGTAAAATATTAAAAATTATGAGAAATATTAAGGAGAAATGTTATGAGTAAAGATGTTATTGCGGGAATATTCAAAAACATCGCCGTGGAGCTTCTTGCCGAATTGCAAGAAGAGATTGGTAATATCTCGGCCGAAGACAAAAAGGCTGTTATGGATTTTTTGAGGAAAGAGGTGAGTGAGAGGTTCGGAATAACTATCCCAAAACTAAGCGATGATGACGATGAGAAGTCCTTCCTCGGTTCCCTTGTTTCATCAGATCTTTTCAAGGACCTGACAGACGATATCATCGACATCCCAGATGCAGAGAAAGATGATCTCAAAGATATTATTAAAAAGCAAATTCTAAAAAGGGCCCTGAAGTAACCACTTCCCCCAGCCGGTCTTTTTGGGCCTATCGGTTTCCATTGTGTCAATAAATCATTGGAGTCATTGGGGGG
>JAUWME010000504.1 GCA_030613285.1 Candidatus Zymogenus sp.
GGTTGGCATAGAAGCGGATATGGATGAGAGAATAACAGGCCTGGTTGAAGCATCGGTAGATGTGGTGGTGATAGATACGGCCCACGGTCATTCGGAGAAGGTGATCCAGGCGGTCCGGGATACCAGGAGGAATTTTCCTGATCTGGAGCTGATTGCCGGAAACGTGGCCACGGCCGAAGGATGCGAGGCGTTGATTAAGGCCGGGGTGGATGCGGTCAAGGTAGGAATTGGCCCAGGCTCCATTTGTACCACGAGGATTGTGGCTGGTGTGGGAATGCCCCAATTTACAGCAATATGGGATTGCTACAGTGTTGCGAAGAAAACCAAGACGCCCATCATTGCAGACGGTGGGATAAAATTTTCTGGGGATGTAACAAAGGCAATTGCCGCTGGAGCGGACACCGTGATGATCGGCAGCCTTTTTGCCGGCACCGACGAAAGCCCAGGGGAGATAATCCTCTTTCAGGGAAGGTCATACAAGACCTACAGGGGAATGGGTTCCCTTGAGGCGATGAAAGATGGCTCGAAGGATCGCTACTTCCAAGAGGGGATGGACGATGCCAATAAGCTCGTTCCTGAAGGGATTGAGGGGAGGGTGCCTTATAAGGGGACGCTTTTGTCTTCGATAATGCAATTGGTGGGAGGGCTCAAGTCCGGGATGGGTTACCTTGGGACAAAGGGAATCAACGAGCTTAAAGGGAAAACCTCCTACATTCGCATCTCACCGGCAGGATTGAGAGAGAGTCACGTCCACGATGTCATCATTACCAAGGAAGCGCCAAATTACCGAAGGGAATAATAAATTGACTGAAGATATACATAAAGAGATAGTTCTTATTTTGGACTTTGGCTCCCAGTACACTCAACTTATTGCAAGGAGGGTGAGGGAGGAGAAAGTCTACTGCGAAATCCACCCGTTTAACATCTCCATGAAAAAGATAAAGGAGATATCACCCAATGCCATTATCCTCTCCGGCGGGCCCTCCAGCGTTTACGAAGAAGGTGCGCCGATAATTTCTGAGGAGGTATTGCATCTTGATGTCCCGATTCTCGGCATATGTTACGGTATGCAGATGATGGCGTACCTTCTGGGGGGGAAGGTGGTTTCTTCCAAAAATCGGGAGTTTGGCAGGGCCAAGGTCAAGCCGCATTCAGTCGATGGTATTTTTTCCGGCTTTGTGGCAGACGAAAAAATCGAGGTGTGGATGAGCCACGGCGACACCATTAAAACCCTTCCCGATGGTTTTGATGTTACAGCCGAGAGCGAAAACGGTCTTATGGCCTCAATTGAGAATCGAGCTTCGAAGATATTTGGCGTCCAGTTTCACCCGGAGGTTCAACACACCCCGCGGGGAAAGGAGATACTGCGAAATTTTCTCTTTGATATTGCCGGGCTTCACGGCCTTTGGGATATGCACTCGTTTATGGAGATGGAGGTGGAAGAGATAAAGAGGAAGGTGGGAGATGATCGGGTGATATGCGCCCTCTCCGGCGGGGTGGATTCTTCAGTTGTGGCGGCGCTGTTATACAAAGCCATCGGGGACAAGCTCACCTGTATCTTTGTAAACAACGGCGTTTTGAGAAAAGGGGAGGCAGAAAGGGTAAAGAAGGTTTTTCGCGGCCATTTTGATGTTGACCTCAACTATGTTGACGCCCAGGATATTTTTTTGAATAGGCTCGCTAATGTTACAGACCCGGAAGCAAAACGAAAGATTATTGGAAACACATTCATTGAGATTTTTGAGGAAGAGGCGGATAAAATTCCGGGAGCAAAGTACCTTGCTCAGGGGACACTATACCCGGACGTAATTGAGAGTGTCTCTTTTAAGGGGCCGTCGGCTACCATCAAGTCTCACCACAACGTTGGCGGACTTCCCGAAAAAATGAACCTCGAATTGATTGAGCCACTGCGGGAACTTTTTAAGGACGAGGTGAGGATTTTGGGAAAAGAGCTGGGACTCCCGGACGAGATGATCCATCGTCACCCGTTTCCGGGGCCGGGTCTTGCGGTGAGGATATTGGGTGAGGTGACAAGAGAGGGC
>JAUWME010000415.1 GCA_030613285.1 Candidatus Zymogenus sp.
CGTTCCCCAAGGAGGATCATCTCCATCGCCTTTTTCCTTGGAGCATTTCTGAATATCAAGGCACCAATCATCATCGGCCAGAGACCCACGTTCACCTCAGGAGTTCCAAACTTCGATTCTTTTTTTGCTATTACAATATCGCATGAGAGCATAAGCCCCATCCCCCCCGCAAGGCAGTAGCCGTTGACCCTGGCCACCGTGGGTTTTGGAAACGCCACAATCTTCTTCAGTAAGTCGGCGTAGACTTTGAAGATGTCCACCTTGCCGTCCCCCATCCCGCCGCCGAGATCCGCACCGGAACAAAAAGCTCTTTCACCTATACCGGTTATCAATATTGCGCGGACGTTGTTGTCATTGCAGGCTTTGTCGAGATATTCGTGAAAAAGTCCCAACACCTCAGCGCTGAGGGAGTTTCTCTTTGCCTCCCTGTTGATTACAAGACTCGCCACGCCATCTTTTACACTATACAAAAGTTCACCTTCGGTCATTGCTTGCTCCTCCTACAGAGTCAATAATCTTAAAAGTCCTTTTAATTCTGCCATTTCAAGTAAACTTGAAATCACTAACTTTTATTTTAATATTGTCAATCTAATCATCACTCTCCCCCTCCTCACCGTCTTTTTCAATATCCACCAAAATCTGCCCAGGATCCACCTTGTCTCCCTCAGAGACATTTATCTTTGTAACTGTGCCACCAAAAGGGGCAAAGAGGGTCGTCTCCATCTTCATCGATGACACCACTACAGCCCCATCACCCTTTTCGACCACATCGCCGATATTGACAAGCACCCTCACAACAACCGAAGGCATCGGCGGGGTAACCTCGGTGGGAACAGCCCGTCCACCGCCCCTGCTCACTCTTTTCTCCAAGAGGTCGGCATCTCTCACAAGGTACTCAGCGCCATCAATCATGATATGCTTCTCATCACCATCTACAACGATGTGAGCTCTATGCGCCATGCCATCTATCTCAATATGAATCAGGTTTTCAGATATATTCAAAAATGAGACATCGAAACTCCGATCGCCCAAAACAAGGCTCATCGTCCCCCCCTCGTTTCGATTTGCAGAGCCGTTCTCCCCAAGATCAATCTCATCCACATCCACCTGAATAGGTTCACCATCACCAATTTTCAACCTATATTCCAATTTTCAAGTTCCTCCAAAATATTTCACTCAAAGTTTCCCAAGTTCGTCCCGACCAATCTCTCGCCCCTCTTTTGCAGACTTGTACCCCGCCAATGTCCAGAGGACTGCCAGTGCCGCATCATCAATGTCTGCCGACCACTCACCCCCGTCATCTGTAAGAATGCTCTCGTCGCCAGCAATACGATCAATAAAGTGCTTCATCTGTCGATAATAGAGGGTATTTTTTCTCCCCCGGGCAATTCTCATCGGTGTGTAGATGTTCGGGATGATGTTAATGGGTTTAAAGAGTTTCAACTTCATGGGTTTATGGGTGTACTCCTGAAATGCCTCAAAGGCGAGTTTTGCCTTCTCACCATAGATGTACCCAATCTCAAACCCGTTGGGACGTCCCATAACAAGGGTGCTCTTTTCAAAGACAGCAACGCTGCCGTTTGAAAGCGTCAATATTGCAGAGGCCAAATCCTCGTGGGCACGGGATTCAATAAATCGCCTCGTCACACAATATATCGATTCCACCTCGCCAAAGAAAAACCTCATAAGGTCGATGTAATGGGGGGCGTGGTCAAAAAAGTCGCCGCCCCCAGCCCGCTTGTCAAAATATCTCCATGTCCCGTATTTCTTCTCAAGATCAATCCCGCGATTTTTTAAAATATCCAGCACTCGCTTTATCCACCCCACCCTGAAATCGGGGAGGTAATAGTGCCAGTAAATGCTCATCTGGTAAATCTTGCCAAAAGTCCCGGTATTGACCCGTCTCCTTTATCCGCTGAAAGCCGGGCTCAAAACGCTTTGAGTGGCCAATCTGGACGATCTTGTCGTGCTCCTTCGCCATCCTGACCATTGCCTTTATGTCCTTCGGGGTGGTGGCCAAGGGCTTTTCACAAAGTACGTGAAGCCCTGCATCGATGGAATCTTTCAGGTGCTCCCGGTGGAGCCACGGCGGTGATGCAATGACGACGGCATCGAGGGTCTCTTTTTTGAACATCTCCTTGTGGTCAGAATAGATACCGGGGACTTTGAATTTCCTAACAAAACTCTTGAGGTTTTCGTCATCCGGGTCTGCTGAGGCAGCAATCACAGCCCTCTTGTCCGCCCTGATGGCAAGGCCGTGTCCCACACGAGAGACCTGTCCACACCCGATTATCCCCACTTTCAATTTATCTCGCTTCATTATTATCACTGATAAATATTTACAGCTTTTTTGCCCCGCTTGCAGACGTACTCATGTTGGATATTTTCCGATATTTAATATTACAACATCCTCCAGTTTCCCAACGTCTCCCAAGGAGACAAAATATTAGCGTCTAAATTACCTTTTCCTTTTTTGCTCCTATTTTTATTCAATATCTCATCCACCAGATAAGTTGCAAAAGCAACGTCCTCCCCACCCGTCTTTGGAGCCCAGCCATCAAAATGGGTCTCAATAAAATCGGTGTAGGTCTCGCCCTTGTGAAATGGCTTTGAAGAAACAATGTCGATGAGAATTGGGATGAGTGTTTTGATGCCGAGGATTGGGTATTCCTTCAGCGCTGCCACCATCTTCATAATGGCGTCGTCTCTCGTTTCGGCATGGACGATGAGCTTTGAGAGGATCGGGTCATACTCCATCGGGACTGTGAAACCCGTATAAATGCCAGAATCCACCCTTACCCCCGGGCCCGTTGGCTCCTTTGTGTAGAGGATATTTCCCGCCGATGGGAAGAAATTGTTTTCTGGGTCT
>JAUWME010000140.1 GCA_030613285.1 Candidatus Zymogenus sp.
AAGGCGCCGGGCTTTTTCAAATACCTCCTTAGGCCATTCTCCCGATACCAATTCCTCGCGTCTGTGGATCAAAACTATCTTCCCCTCCATTGGATTTTCCCTGACCCACATGGGGGTGTACAGTGCCGCCGACAGTCCGTCAAGGCGACCTGTGGCCTCAAGAAAGCCTTTTTGAAAATTCTCAACGATACGAAGCCACAGCTCCGCCAGCAGGATGTCCCGAGAGGGAAACCTGTGGTAGACGGAGCCTATGGGTGCGCCGATCTCTTCGGCGATTGCAGAGATGGTAGCCGCGCCCGCCCCGCTCTCCGCTACCAATTTGAGGGCCGCATCTAAAAACTCTGCACTTTGGAATTTCGCTTTTCTTCCCATAATAGTATCGCTATACTATTATATATATTCTAATATGTCAAGTTATTTATGCAATATTCTTTATAAGCCTATAAATCCAAGTGCAAAAGCTAATTTCCTTCCTAACAGTTTGTCCTCTCAAATCCATTTGTTCCATCGTGCTTTCCTTTGCTTTGTCAAAGAGGAAGTAGATAGTAGATGTCATCTCCCTACTTGTCTTCCCCGATGATTTCTATCGTCTCGCCAACGGCGTCAAGGATTTCCTCAGGCATCATAGTAAAACCTCCTTTTTCTACAAAATTCTTCTATATACAGAAGCTTTATAACGTTACATCTATGACAAATGCATCGAATAAGTACAATCAATGTCAATGCAAGTATAACATAAAATGCATTATGAATGGCACTTCATTCATTTTTTTCTTGACACGCCATTTTAAACATATATAATGAAATCATAATTACATAGGATTTCCCCACCCCCATCTAAAAGGGTTGCTTTCGGAACACAGAACGTCTCACAAATTCATTTTGAGCTGACTT
The DNA here is from genome assembly GCA_030613285.1 of Candidatus Zymogenus sp. Lineage (GTDB taxonomy): Bacteria > Desulfobacterota > Zymogenia > Zymogenales > Zymogenaceae > Zymogenus. The sequence goes on from JAUWME010000140.1 coordinate 895, forward strand.
CTTGAGACAACGAAGCGGAAAAGGATGGGGGTTTTTTTGTCTTCACCACAACCTCCGTTCCCCCATAACGTTTCATCAAACCCAATATTGAAATAGCTGATGCCTGAATGGATGGGGAGATATTTTTAAACAAAAGTATTTGTGCTTCCGTTCCAGCCAACGATAATGAATGGAGTTGTCTCATCTAAATTTGAATTGATTTTTTGTGAAAGTGATTGGTAAAACGCAGTAGATGGTGTAACCGTAGAAGGTGAAGACCAGTAACTTGTCCAAGATTAGATGATATTTTAGATAGAAGCCATTTCTGATGTTGGGCCAGAAAAAACCCATCCCCACTCCGAAATCCACCATGTCTAATATTACCCTGCCTGTCCCTTCTCCCTCAACCTGATTTGCGTGAGCGCCTCTTTTGCTTTGGTAGCCAAAGACCTATCGCCCTTTTTTGCAAGAGTTGTTAAGATCGGCAGGGCCTTGTCTGTGCCAATCTTCCAAAGGGCTTTTATGGCGGCGTTTTGAATGGCGAAGTTTTCATCCCTTTTACCGGCGGCATGCTTGACTTTCTTCGATAGCTTGTTCAACCAGCTATTGTCGGGAATGACTACTTCTAACAGAAGGTCTTCAACCCTTTTGTCTTTTGAAATGGGAGCGTTGCCAATAAGCCCCAATGTGTTTATCGTTTCGGCCTTAAGTTCCACAAGCTGATTACTATCGATGACATTTGCTACATTTTCCTCGCCCATATTGAGGATATTTGATAGGGAGACAATAATATTGTTGGATTTTAAGGGAAATTGGCCGATGCACACGACGGCTCGTCGGCGGACACGGAGATTTGGGTCTCTTAGTGTTTTTAGAAGAGTTGGCTCTGCCGATGTACCCATTAGCGAACTTAAGGTAACTAAAGCCTCTTCGCGAACCCTCGGCTTTGAATGCTTTAGGAAACTCGCAACGAGGTCAACCTCGCTGTCTCCCCCAATTTTAGAAATTACAGAAAGCGCATTTCTATGGAGATACCACGGGTTTGAGTGGTTTTTGAGTATATTTGTAATTTCCAGGATTGCAAAATCACCCATTTTTGTCAACACATTTACAGCAGCAGAGCGTATGGACTTTATTTTACTTTCAGAAAGGACACGAATCAAGAGCTGAACACCGATTGACTCCAAAAGCTCGACTATCTTTTCAACTTCAGGCCTCAATACGTTTTTCTCGTCCTTAAATCTCTCTTCCAGCGTTTCAATGGAATCCTCCCAAATAAAATTAGTAGGATTTTGTAGGGGCAAATAACTGCTCTGTGAAAGGCGGGGATGGAGTGCAAATTTTGTTTGAACAGACTTTACAATTAAGGAGAGTGTCTTATATTCTTCCTGCTCTAATAGATCCGGCATAATTCGTCTAAAAAGCCTAATCAGCAAAAGGACATCATCTTCAGTGACGGCCTCATTGAACTTCTCCATATAAAAAGAGGGATTGTCCTTAAACTCTTTTACCAGCGTCAAGGTATTGACGTGGTCTTTGACGGTGTCCGGAAGCTCTTCATATTTAAGTATTTTGAAAAAATAGAGCTGTTCAAAAAAGACCTCGCTCCCCTCAATCCCCTCGATTACAACCCTTTGCGATACCCATTTAAGTATCCTCTTGACACCCTCCTTGCGGTTGATTAAGGTCGGGTGGTCGGGTTGTTCCTTTAGTTCTTTATCGATTTTTGTAAGTTCCTCGAAGACGTACTTGGAGGTAGGAATGAGAATTTGCAATGGGAAGGCTTTAACTATAATCTGTTCGAGGTCTTCAGCTTCGATTACCGCAACGTGTTTTGCGATTATGTGGCAGTTGACCACGATGTCTTTTAACATATGTGGTTCTCTCAAGGGTCTTACAATATCCTGTACGATACGTATCTTCATGGCCTGAATCTCTTCTTCGCTTTTACCCTTGAACATCGGTAAGACCTTGAGGTCCTTGGCAAGCCTTTGGATGGCCATCTCCACACGCCAAGGTAGTTTCATCTCAAGGAAAATCATGTCATCTACAAATACCGTAGAGACTTCTGATATTCCCTTCTCGATCAGCGCATTGGTAAGAAGGCCTCCTACCTGTCCCGATTCTCCCTTGTCCACCTTGGGATCACTCATAATATCGATAAAATCATTGAATTCGCCAAGAACGAGGGTCTTCTTCATGGAAAAACTAACGAGACTCTTACGGTTGAAGTATTCCTTAAATTTGGGGATGAAGATACTTGACTGCTCAGAACCGATGAGTCCCCTAAGACTGACCTGATCATCAAGGATGCCTGAGATCAACACATCAGATTGTTGTTTTGATTCCTGATTCAGGAGCGTGAGGTCAGGTCTGTCGCCGACTGCAACTTGAAACTCGTTGTAAATCCCCTCTTTTGCATCCATACTTCCGGGGTGATCGGGGGCGTAGTAGCCGGAGCGAAGCATTGCCTTGACAAGACCTAAAATAAACTCAACCACGGGTTTCATTCTCTCCCGCTCACCTGTACTGAACTCCCTTTTAACTTTATCCACCGTTGGTGGTGGGGGCAGAGCGACCGAATTGTCGTCTTGCTTTTCAATCGTTGCAGCCCTATCTTGATTACGAATCATTTCTCTGAGTTTTTCAATTTTTTCCCCTGTCAGGGTTGAAGACAACACACCCTTTTCTGCTTCTCTTATCGGTTTTTTCTCTTGGGCTGTAGAGAGTGTATGGTGCCCTCTTGCCTCTGGCTTTGAGTCTGGGGTTTCTGGAGGAGTTGCTCTTTGTGGTTTTTCAACACGATGCCTTTCTTCTTGAGCATTTACTTGGGCTTCTACTTTAGGAGTTTGCGCTTTTTCGTCTGGTACCAATTTTGCTGCATTGTCAAGTCGAGAAAGCTTCAACATTTTCAAATAGATATCACTTCGGTTAATATCTTTTTGGAGTTTCAGAAAAAGCTCCCGCTGTCCACGATTGAACCGCAAGGTAATACCCACTTTTCTCCCCGTGGCTGCTGCTCTCTTTTCATCTACCGAAGATGATACCCTGCACTGTACTACGAACGGGTCTGGGATTTCTGGGATGATAAGTGTCAGCAAAACGGGAGTGTTTACAGGCGGTGGCTTCGAAGTGGGAACAAGCAACATTGATTTGACGATTTCGTTTTGGAATTGTTTGAAAAACGCATCCGGAGAAGAGTAGCGAAGTTTTAGTTTTTTTACAGCCAATGCCATGAGATGTCCTCACAGGAGCGGTAAACAACCAATTGGTGTCAATCTAAATCAGTGATAGAATTTGCCGATGATATTGAGTGTCAACTATGTATAATTCAATCTCAATGTATCATTTTTTTGAGACTACATTTCAAAGAAATTATTTGTTTTCTCATACAACTTTATCAAACTATTCTACCACATATTCTTTTTTTGTCAATAATAATGAGCAACGTTTTAGGTTTCTGAGGATACAAAACCATATTAAATAATTTGTTTCAAGTATTTTATGGCTTGACTTTTTTTACTTTCTTGGTAGGGTTATATATTAGAAATGGATGAACTTTATCTATAGACAAATAAGTTTTACACAAGACTCCAATTGCTGATGAAAAATCTTGTGATATTGTTGAAAACTAAAACCCAAGATATCAATTACATTGATAACTAAATTAAATTGATTTAGTGAGGAGGTTCCAATGGTATTCAAAAAAAATTACCCGAACCAACTATTTCACCTTGCCTTGATTACTGCAGAGGAAATCCTTGGAAAAAGCGGATTAAACGCTATTCTCAATTTTGCTAAACTGCAAAAATTCATAGGTAACTATCCACCGGACAATATGGAAATGGAACATACTTCGGAGGATTTCGCTCGACTCACGGCAGGTTTTATTGACGTCATGGGAGAGAAGGGGGCAAGGTCGCTCCTCTTCCGCGGCGGGGTTAGGGCATTTGAGATATCGCATGAACAATTTCCGGCCCTTTTTGATCTCGATGGAGTAGAACCTGAAAATAAAGTTCCAGAGAAGATGTTTGATGAGTTTAAAAGAATATACCAAATAATTGTGGACGCTTCAATCAACATGTACGGAGATATCTATAAATTCTATGATTGTGAAGAAGGAGTTACTTTAGAGATGTCGCCCTGTATTTGGTGTAAAGACATTAAGACTGAAAAACCAATCTGTTTTGTCCAGCTGGGATATCAGCACGGTGTGACCCGTTGGGTTCTGGGTAAACCTGCAAAGGTGGAGGAAGTTGAATGCATTGCCGCTGGCGATGATAAATGCAAATTTATAATTCATAGGCCAAAATAGTTGAAATTGACACGCCTGCACTCTCAAAAGAAATTGCAGGCCGTTAAATGACCTTAATAAACAAATCTATTTGCATATTAAATATTAACTATTAGTGGAGAAAATAATGGAAAAACAGAATTTTAGTAAAAGATTTGTCACCCCAATCCTTATCATCTTTGCTGTCGTGTCCATATCGTGGATAGTCTATAATCTCTCGTGGCGGTTGGAGAACGAGGCAATTCATCATCTGCTCGCCGATATATCAGGAACGCTCCTTTTCATCTCCATTACCTTTGGGGTCGTTGTGGTTTATTCAATGGCTTTTTTTAGAGGGGCAACACTTTTTGAGAGAGTAATCGCATCGTTTGCAAATCCCCTTGTCTGGGTGATAAAGGAGTTTTTCAGGATGCTTACCTCCTTTTCCATCACAGAATCGCTCTATTTCAGTTTAAACCCGCTGGTCATCTGGCTGATTTTGGGGATTATCACCCAGATGGGGTTGCTGGAGATAATCTGCAGGTGGAGGCAAAAAAAGGGGGGGGTGGATGTTAAGGTTTTCAGTTTCCCTGCCTTTATGGCATTTTTTGTAGGCTTCTCTCTGGTGATAAGTCTCTATGCCTGGGGCCGGGGTGAAAATGTCTTCAGCTTCTATCTTGAGATGTACAGGGTGCTTTTTGGGGCCGGAGTGGGGATTTGAGGTGAATGTTAATCGAAAAGCAAAAAGAGGCGTTATAATAAAAGGTGCTTAAAATAAGTATTATATGTCATTCCCGCGAAAGCGGGAATCCAGTGAATATTATTCTGGATTCCCAGTCAAGCTGAGAATGACAGAATAATGGATTCCTTTGTCAAAAAGGCAATGACAGAATAGAAACATTTTGGAGTAGACTTCTTGAGTAGACTATTATCATTGGAGAGTAAAAGACTTATTTAGTCGAGGTAAAAAATGTCTGATAAAAAAGATAGTAAGAATTTGTATAATTCGATGTCCAGAAGAGATTTATTAAAAAGTGCCGGGGCCATGTCGGCGGCGGGCATGATGGGATTGATGCTCCCAAAAATATCAAGAGGTGAAACAACGTCTTTAGCCCCAAAGGGGAAACCCAATATTGTTTTCATCTTGAGCGATAACTGTAATGCCGACTTCATGGGATTTATGGGCCACCCATTTATAAAAACCCCGACTCTGGCTAAACTTGCCCAAGAAGGGGTTGTCTTTGACAGTGCATTTTGCACAACAGGTTTGTGCAGCCCCAGCCGCGCGAGTTTCCTCACAGGAACATATCCCTCCACCCACGGCGTCAAAAACAACCATACCCCATGGACGGGTGAGAAGACGATCTTCCTTGAGTATCTCAAGAACGTCGGATACGACACCGCCTTTATCGGCAAATTTCACCTGCCGGGAGAGGGA
>JAUWME010000371.1 GCA_030613285.1 Candidatus Zymogenus sp.
GTCTTCTGTCGAGAATTGAATTTATTGCAAGGTTCACACAATCTGCGGGCGTTCCATTAACTGCAAATGAATTGTTTGATCGCTTCTCTGCACTAAGGGGCCTGTTGAGAGTAAGGCTGTGACTCGATGCACTCATTTGATCGCTGGGGGCAACAATGACAATTTCGTGCTCCTCACCCAATTTTTCAGAGAGTTTCTTAATCCCCAGAGCATCAATTCCGTCATCGTTAGAAATTAGGATATACAATACTATTTGTCCTTTCGATTTTAGATTTGCACTTTAATAAATCTTACTACAAAATATTTATCACAAAATCATTTTCTGGTCAATCAATTTCAATGGTCTTTGCAAAAGGAATGATTATCGAGAAACATATTTAATTGACATGAAATCAATTGCGATATACGTTTCACTCTAATTTTTCTTAAGGTTATAAATCTTCACCCAGGAACCCACAATGTCTTTAACGTTCTTTTTAAAGTCAAAGGTGTCAATGACGTGTTTCTTTGCGGCATTGCCCATTTTTTCTGCCATTTCATCGTCAGTCAAAAGCAATTTCAGCTTTTCACACAAGGCGTTGCCGTCACCGATAGGTATTAGAAAACCACTTTTACCATCAATTACAATCTCATCTGAGCCGCTGACACTTGTGGAGATGAGGGGAAGTTCTGCCATTGCCGCCTCTTTCAGCACTTTTGCAGTTCCTTCATAATACGATACGAGGACAAATACATCAGCAAGCCTGTAATAGTTAATGAGTGTCTCCATGGGGAGATAACCTGTAAAAGTAACATGATCATCGAGTTTAAGATGCCCGGCAATCCCCTTCATTTCATCAAGAAGCGATCCTCTCCCCACAACAATTAGATGAACAAATGGAATGTCGTCTTTGAGCGTTCTCACTGCCTCAAGAAGCAGTGGAATTTCTTTCTCCCTTTCAATCCTCCCAACAAACAATATCACTTTTTTGTCTGCAAAGCCCAGTCTCTCTTTCAACTCAACCTTTCTGTATTTTGCTTCGGGATATTTGTCTAACTCGACAGACGGTGTGGCATGAATGACGGCATTGGGGTTCAGGCCATATTTCGTTGATTTCAACTTATTACTAATCAATCTGCTGACAACACGAAGTCCATCGGCCCTCTTCATCAGATATTTCCCAAAGATGTTCAGAAGCCTGTTTTTTGGAGATTCCCTAAGCCAGTGGGGATTATCTATGTAATCGCCATGAACATGGCTTACCCAGACGATACCAAACTTCCGCTTGAGAAGATAACCGCAAAGCCCGGTAGCCAGAGGGTCTTGGGTAACAACGATATCAATTTCCTTCTCTCTTACTATTTCTTTGCCAATTTTCAATGTATCAAAAAAATATGTCAATTTGTTTGTGGAGTTTGTAGGAAAGACAGAAAAATTCCCATCGATAATCGCCGAATGGTTTTCCCCCTTTGTATCCTTTGGAGTATATACAATAAAAGAGAGTGATAAGACTTCATCAGCATAAGCCCTGTGCCTCAGAAAGGTTGGGTTTTCGGTATCCCGAATGACATCCCGATCCAATCCTATTATCAGCACATTTAGATCACTTTTCGTTTTAGAATATTTTGACATTAGTATTTCAACTGAAACTGCTCTGAAACTAATAAATCCAATTCATTTTAAATCTCACTTAGCAAGGTTGTAAGTCTTTATCCACGTGGAGACGATATCGAGGACGTTCTTATCGAAGTTAAACTCTTTTACAACACGTTCCTTTGCCGACCTCCCCATCGCCTCAGCTCTTTTTGGATCGGACAAAAGCTCCATTACTTTATCAGAAAAAACCTCCGCATTTCCAACCGGCACCAGAAGACCACTCTCCCCATCAATTATGACATCGTCAGCACCGCTCATTAAAGTTGATACAAGGGGAAGCCCAAAAAGCGCCGCCTCTTTTAATACCTTTGCCGTCCCTTCGTAGTTGGAGGGGAGAAGAAAAACATCTGTGAGAAGGTAGTAGTCGATGAGGTCACTGAAATTGAGGGGACCGGTAAAAATAACCTTCCCATCGATTCCAAATCGCCGACTGAGTCCCTTCATCTTTTCGGTGAGCTTTCCACCCCCTACACAGACGAGAAGAGCTTCGGGGTATTTGTCGATAATAGACCTTGTGGCACGAAGCAGCATCGGGATGTTTTTTTGCTTATCAATTCTCCCTACAAAGAGGAGCACCTTCCTGCCGTCAAAACCATACCTCTTCTTCAAGTGGATTTTATCTTTAACGCCTTTTGGAACAATATCAGTTTCCACAGCAGGGGTGGCATAAAAAATTACTCTCGGATCGATGCCGATATCAATCAGGTTTCTTACAATAAGGGTACTTACGGCGCGAATCCCGTCAGCCTTTTTAATCAAGAACTTACCCACAACATTCTGGATTCTGTTTACAAAAGTCTCAGAAAGCCAGTATCGATTATCTAAATAGTCTGCGTGTATGTGACAGGCCCAGGGTATGTTGTATTTTCGCTTAACCAGGTATGCTACCAATCCCGTGGCAAATGGGTCCTGGGATGCAATTATGTCGATGTCCCCTTTTGTGTCAATAATCCACTTGCAAAGATTAAATGCATCTCTGAAGTAGTGAAGCCTGCTCTTGGAATTGGTGGGATAAACAAAAAAATTCTCATCAGATGATTGAATAAAGTCCTCACCCTTCAGTGAAAAAACCACAAAGGAGAGGGACCCTATCCTTTCGGAATATGATTTGAGTCGTCGGCAGGTTGGGCTGTTATTGTCTCTGGGGACGTTTCTGTCAAGACCCAAAAGAAGGACGTTTAATTTGTCTCTTTTATTGTTTTTCATAAATTTAATTAAGGTTTTTTGAATACCTTCTCTTTTAGTTCATCAATAATATCGAGCTGTAGGAATTTTGTTATCTCACTACGGGTTTTTTCATCAAAGAGCCTTTGAAATTTCGACTCTACTTTTTTCGGAGATTCCAACTTTCCATACCAACTTGCTTCACTTATCTCCAACAACTCCTTGGCGGTTTCAGTCATTCCCTCAATCTTTGGGTTGTATTCTATCTCGATGTTATTGCATAACGATTTCAGGGTCGATTGAGTATCTTCTATCAGTTGGTCATAAAACACAAAATAGTGATTAGGCTTATTGATGAACTTTCTCGATACCTTGATATATTTGTTCCAATATTCAGCATTGTATTTAAGGTTCTTCTGTTTGTAAAAAAACTCTGGAATTTTCACCGCCCTGTCGTACATGGAAGCCACCACATCTCGACCGTCACGGATAATATGGATAATCGAAAAGTCGTCTAC
>JAUWME010000384.1 GCA_030613285.1 Candidatus Zymogenus sp.
CAATCTACTAAATTACGGATTCGGTCTGACCAAGGTGAGCTTTTCTACCTATTTCATTTTCACATTTATCTGCATGATTCCCGGAACTGCACTTTACGTAATTGGCACCGATGCTGTTGTAACGGGGCTTTCCGAAGGGAGGATCCCGTGGATGCTGATTCTAATATTGATTTTTGTCTTTATTGCGCTTACGTTTTTTATTAGAGCCGCCAAGAGAAGCTTAAAAAAAAAGGAGGGGGAAAAGGTGATTGATAACTTAAAAGAAGGGGAAAACAAATAATGTCGAGTCTTCTTCCGATGGACAAATATAACAAAAAGCTTTTAGAAAATGTTCACCCCAAAAATTGGAAAAATCCAGAACCGGCCAAACACTACAACCTCGTGGTAATTGGCGCCGGCACAGCCGGCCTTGTAACAGCCAGTGGCGCTGCGGGTCTTGGGGCAAAGGTTGCTCTAATTGAGAGAGACCTTATGGGTGGCGACTGCCTCAATGTGGGGTGTGTCCCATCAAAGGCGCTGTTGCGCTCAGCAACCGCCGCTGCCGATGTTGCAGATGCCCATCGGTTTGGGGTTGGTAAGCAAATTGAGGCAAAAGCCAACAGTGTCAACTTTGCTGATGTGATGGAGCGGATGCGGAGCATTCGCTCAAGAATTAGCTCTAACGATTCGGCAAAACGGTTTACAGATGAATTCGGCGTCGATGTGTTTATTGGTGAGGGGAAATTTGTAGGCAAAGATACCATCGATGTGGATGGCTCAATCCTCAAATTTAAAAAAGCTGTAATCACCACAGGGGCGCGTCCCATGATACCCCCCATCGAGGGGCTTCACAATGCAGGTTTTTTGACAAACGAGACCGTGTTCAACCTGACAAAGAGGCCAAAACATCTTGCGGTCATTGGCGGTGGGCCCATCGGTTGTGAGCTTTCCCAGGCATTTCGAAGACTGGGGAGTCAGGTGACAATTATCGAGATGGCCCCCCAGTTTCTCATCAGAGAGGACAAGGATGCAGCGGATTTGCTCGCAGATGTTTTTGGAAGAGAGGGGATTAAAGTCCTTTTGGGCGCCAAAGTTGAAAAGGTGACAAAAAAGGGTGGTAAGAAAATATTGTACGTTCAAAAGAAAAACAAGATTGAAGAGGTAATTGCAGATGAGATACTTGTTGGCGCCGGGCGAGTGCCCAACGTTGAGGGTCTGAACCTTGAGATAGTGGGCGTTGAGCACGACAGGTTTGGAATTGCGGTGAACGATAACCTAAAGACCACAAATCCCAGAATATTCGCAGCAGGAGATGTTGCGATTAAGTACAAGTTTACCCACTCTGCAGATTTTTCCAGTCGAATAGTTATTCAAAATGCCCTGTTTTTTGGGAGGAAAAAAATCTCTGCCCTAACCATACCCTGGGTTACCTACACTGACCCTGAAATTGCCCACGTGGGAATGTATGAGAGGGATGCTGTGGAGCGGGGCATTGAGGTTGAAACCTTCAAGGTGGATTTTAGCGATATTGATAGGGCCATCGTCGATGGAGAGGAGGATGGGTTTGTCAAGATTCATGTTAAGAAGGGGACAGACAAAATCCTTGGGGGCACCATCGTAGGGCGTCATGCAGGTGACATGATAAGTGAGATAACGATCGCAATGGCGACTAAGTTGGGTCTGGGAGCGCTCGCAACGGTTATTCATCCCTATCCCACAAGGGCCGAGGCCATAAGGAGGTTGGGGGATGTTTATAATCGAACGAGACTGACCCCGACTGTAAAGAAGCTCTTTAAAAAGTGGCTTTCATTGGGACTTTAAAATAACCCTCAAACTCAATATATACCCGCAATGTTTTTTTGTCGGTGTTAGACCGTGAACAATAATAGAGAGCGTTTGATACTCTTTACCCGCTATCCAGAACCGGGGAAAACCAAGACAAGGCTAATTCCGGCACTGGGAGAAGAGGGTGCCGCAAAACTCCAGCAGCAGATGACAGAGCACATCCTCGTTCAAGCAGTGAAATTGTTAGAAGACCGTCCAGTAACAATTGAGATTTGCTTTGAGGGGGGCGACAAAAAGCTCATGGAAAGCTGGCTTGGCGCGGGATTTACATATCGGCGTCAGGGGAACGGGGATATTGGGAGTCGCATGGGTTGTGCCTTTGAGGAGGCTTTTTCTTCCGAGGCTGAGTCTGTCGTACTTATTGGGTCTGATATCCCCGGCCTCACATCCGAGATTTTAGAAAATGCCTTTATTTCTTTTAATGAAGACAGCGGGGGAAACGACGTGGTCTTTGGCCCTGCCGAAGATGGCGGTTACTATCTCGTTGGGATTTCCGGGGCATCCTCAAAAGTGGCCGTTGAAAAACTGTTTTCCAAAATTGAGTGGGGAACAAACACTGTCCTTAAGAAGAGTCTCGAAATCGCCAAGGAAAACGGATTGTCGTTTGCACTCCTTGAAACACTAAAGGACATAGATTGTCCCGATGACATCCCCATCTGGGATGAAGTCAGTGGATTAACATCTACAGAAAGCGGTCAAAAGAATATCTCTGTGATAATTCCAACACTAAACGAAGAGGCAAACATCAAACGGGCTATGGACTCCGTCTTTGGGGCCAACGATTATAAAAGTATCGAGATTATTGTTGTGGACGGGGAAAGCGCTGACGATACAATAAGCATCGCCAAATCCTTTGGGGCGGTAGTCATTAAGGCTTCTCCTTCCCGGGCAGTGCAAATGAATTTGGGGGCAGAAGCGGCAACGGGCAAATATCTGCTTTTTCTCCACGCCGATACAGTGTTGCCGCGCGGTTTTGATAAGCACATCGTTAACACCCTATCCAGAGACAGCGTTGTTGCAGGGGCTTTTGAGCTGAAAATTGACAGCGCAGGCCTTTCCACCCGCATTGTGGAGTACGGCTCAAATTTTAGATCCCGCCATCTCAAGATGCCCTACGGAGATCAGGCTATCTTTTTGTCTGCTGAATCCTTTCACAAAGTTGGGGGGTATAAAGAAATTTCCATTATGGAAGATTTTGAATTGATAAAACGTCTCCAAAAAAGGGGGGATATTGTAACCGTGCCTGTGCCAATCCTCACATCTTCTCGGCGTTGGGAAAAATTTGGGGCATTTAAGACCACAGTTATAAATCAGGTGGTGATTCTCGCGTACAAATTTGGGATATCAAC
>JAUWME010000264.1 GCA_030613285.1 Candidatus Zymogenus sp.
AGGAAATTATGCATCCCGACTGGGTGGAATATTTTGAGGAGCAGTGGGAGAACCTAATCCAAGGTAGTATGCCTGATTATTATGAATACCAGATAATTCATAAATCCGGCGAAACCAAATGGTTGAACCAGAGGAATGTTCTAATTCGTGACGATGAACAAAAAGTCATTGCCATCGAGGGGATTGTAACTGACATAACAATCAGAAAACGGGTGGAAGAATACCTGATGAAGTCAGAGGAGCGGTACCGGGCTTTGGTTGAGAGCACAAATGACGGGATCGTCGTTGTTCAGGAGGGGAAGTTCATATACTTCAACGATGTTTTTTCCGACCTTTTGGGTTACACAGAAGATGAACTTCAGGATCAATCATTTGAGAAGTTTGTTCATCCCAACGATCTTGAGATGGTTGCCGATATGTACAGGAAGAGAATGGCCGGAGAGGATGTGTCCAAGGCATACGATTTTGATGGAATCAGAAAGGATGGAAGTAAAATACCTGTTGAAATCTCTGTTACAGTAACGCAATGGGACGATAAACCGGCAGCGTTGTGTTTATTGAGGGATATAACAGAGAGGGAAGAGGCAAAACGCCTCCTAATTACCCAGCGTGTACTGGCGTCTACTTTAAATGCCGCGAGCGACCTCAAATACGCCCTTTACATCTCTCTGGGTATGGCTTTAGAGGTTTCATCAATGGATTCCGGGGGGATTTACATCGTAAACGATGATATGAGTTTAGACCTTGTGGTTAACGATGGGTTGTCCAAAGAATTTGTTAAACATATTTCTCATATCGATCCCAATTCTAACCGAGCGAGTCTGATCTTAAAAGGCAATCCAATATACTCCAGCCACGCTGAAATAGCCAAAAAAATGGATTCCATTAGAGAAAAGGAAGGTATAAAGGCCCTGGCAATTTTACCAATACTCTACGAGGGAAGAGTAATTAGTTGTTTGAATGTTGCCTCTCATACCACCGAAGAATTTGCTGAATCCGCAAAGAGTGCCCTGGAGACAATTGCGGCCGAGATTGGGGGGACAATTTCACGGCTGATGGCTGAAAAGAAATTAAAGGAGAGCGAGGAGAGGTTCAGAAACATAGTCGAGGCCTCCCCCATGGGTATGTTCATGTATCAACTGGAGCTGGATGGGCGTCTGGTTTTGACAGGCTCCAACCTGTCAGCGAATAGTATCCTCGGTGTGGACATTTCCAAACTGATAGGTATGACGATTGAAGAGGCCTTTCCCACTCGTGTTGAAACAGAAATGCCAGAGGTGTTTAAAAGGGCCGCGGCCACGGGGGAATCGTGGCACACCGAGCATATAGACTATGAGGATGATAGAATTAAAGGGGCTTTTGAAGTCTATGCATTTCAGACATCTCCAAACAAGATGGCAGTGATGTTTCTGGATGTTTCGGAAAAAGTGCGGGTAGAGGAAGAACTCAGCAGATATCGGGACAACCTTGAGGAGTTGGTGCAGGAAAGGACCAAGCAGCTTAAGGACGCCCAGGAGGAGTTGATCCGAAAGGAACGGCTTGCGGCACTGGGAAGGCTTACGGCTACGGTAAGTCACGAGATTAGAAATCCACTGGGGACTGTTCGCACATCGGTCTTTTCCATCGGTGATGCCATAAGTAGAAACGAAATGGAAAGGGTCGATCGTGCCCTGAAACTTGCGGAGCGAAACATCGTGAGATGCGACGGGATAATTGGAGACCTTCTGGATTACACAAGAGTGAAGGAGCTACGGCTAATACCAACAAATATTGATGAATGGTTGGGGGAGTTGCTTGATGAGCATTCTATTCCCAAGGACATCAAATGTGAAAGAAAGCTAAACTCCGGAGTCGAGATCGCAATAGACAGGGATCAGTTTCGACGCGCAATAATTAATGTTGTAAACAATGCCATTCAGGCCTTTGATGAGGATTCTGATACAAAGAAGTTCATTGTGAAAACGGACGTATCGGGCAATCGCCTTGAAATTGTCGTTGTCGATACCGGGGTTGGGATATCTGACGAAATATTTGAAAAGATTTTTGAACCTCTCTTTAGCAATAAAAGTTTCGGGGTGGGAATGGGGCTTCCTATCGTAAGAAATATCATGACGCAGCACGGTGGGAATGTAGAAATTGAGCGCATGAAAGAAGAAACCGGTGGAAAAAAGGGGCAAGGTACTTCTGTGTTGTTGTGGCTTCCACTTGTAGATGAAAGTGATTAATAAAAAAGTGACAAAATAATATTGTAACCATAATAAAAAAAATTATTTCTTGACATTTTAAACCCAATAAACATATAATGCAGCCACGGCTCAACAGGGGTGCTACGAATTCTATTATCGTGTTATAGGGGTTGGTCGTAAGTGGGGGTTGGTCGTAAATTGGGGGGTAGCGTAATGCGACTGGGGGGGTGTCAAAGAGTGTTACTGCAAAATGTTATTTTGGAATATTGTTAAAAATATATATAAAGTGAAAATGGGAAGGTTTATTTAAAGGGCCTATGATCTTTGAAATTCAGGTTTTTTGACTTTTGCATTCAAAGGGATGCCACAGTTATTGTTGATTTTTCCACTTGTTCTACTCATAAATATTCTCAAAAACTCATCCACCGAAAGTATAATTTCAATTCCACTGCAGTTGCACATCTTCAATTTACCAATTTCCAATTACCACTTCATATTTGATATCTAAATACTATTCAAGTTATCTCCTCAGTTTACAACGAACCTCAAACTGAATTAGCCCCAGAGAGCAGTTAATGAAAAAAGACTATTGTGCTTACCCTTTTCTAATGTCTAATTGCTAATGGTAATCGATAAGTAATCAAAATTTGTCGAAGATAGAAAGCAACACAAATCCCAAAACAATTTTGAATGTAGAGTTAGATTCGTATCTCCTCGCTCAACGTTTGTTCTTATCTCAAAACATGATATTGTCTAATATTGAAGTATTGAAATACTAATATTGTATATATTGTAATCTTGAAATTTTAACCGAGTTTGTAAATTTCTTTTAAGTGAAACTGCTTTCATTTTGACAATGACTTGAGGCGAAAGGAACTGATGAGCGAAAACTGCAAAATAAAATTTCTCCCCGTAGATGAAGAGATTCGGGTGAAAAAAGGGACTACCATTTTGGATGCCGCCTTAAATGCCGGCCTTTTTATAAAAGCCCTCTGCGGTGGCGCCGGAACTTGTGGAAAGTGCAAAGTGATAATCAAAGAAGGTGAGGCCAAATCCGATGAGTCTCTGGGGGTCCTCGGCAAAGAACTCTATGATAAAGGATTTCGACTCGCTTGTAGAACAGAGATAGATGAAGACCTGATGGTTGAGATACCTGAGGAATCGAGAGCTGATCTTGATGGAAAACACCTTGCCTCACACTCAATATCATCTCCACGATATGCCCCCGATGTAGACATCGAAGCAATGGGGGCTTGGTTTAATCCTGCCTTAAGAAAATACAATGTTGTTGTCGATCCTCCTACAAAAGATGACAACACGAGCGATCTTACACGACTTCTCAGGGCACTAAAAAGACACCATAACCTCGAAAATATCTCCGTTGACTTTCTCCTGCTAAAGACGCTTCCCGAAAAGATGAGGGAAAACAATTGGAACGTTACTGTAGTATTAGTCCAGACGAGGGTGGAATCCCAGCTTAGCAATATGCAATTCAGGGGTGCCCGGCGACCGAAGATGATTCAGGTCGAGCCGGGAGATAGAACCAGTTCTCACTATTCCGTCGTCTTCGATATTGGGACTACCACAATAAAATCGAGACTCTTAGATCTCAACGACGGCAAGATCATGGCCACAAGCACCGTGTATAATCCACAGATAAAATATGGCCCTGATGTAATAACGAGAATTGTCCACTCCCTAAAAAAGGGGGGACTCGATACCCTCCAGAAGGCTGTGGTAGGGGGAATGAACGAAGTCATTGATGATCTCATCGAGCAGACCGGCATAGAAAGAAGATGCATCTCCCACATTACTGCCGCCGGCAACACCGTTATGACCCACCTCCTGCTGGGATTAAGCAACCGATACATCCGTGAAGCCCCATACACCCCAGTTGCCAACTTTATCCCACCCATCAGGGCAATTAGAGTCGGTCTTAACGTTAACAATTCCGTATATCTATATACTTTCCCCTCCATTTCAAGCTATGTCGGCGGAGATATCGTCTCAGGAGTTCTGTCATCTGGGTTTTACAAAAAGAAGGATGTTACACTATTTATTGATATCGGCACCCACGGCGAGAGTGGGCGGGGAAACATAGATTGGCTGATGACGGCCTCCTGCTCTGCCGGGCCAGCCTTTGAGGGGGGCGGAGTGAAGGGCGGGAGGCACGCAGCGCCTGGGGCCATCGAGGGTTTCTATATAAATCCAAACGACTTTGAGCCTATGATTAAGACCATCGGGAAAAAAGAAC
>JAUWME010000194.1 GCA_030613285.1 Candidatus Zymogenus sp.
CATGCTGAAGGCTCTTTCGATCTTACGTCTCGAGAAAAACAAATGTGGGATATAATCCCTCCCGATGGGAGCTTTGTGACAAAGCTGGTAAATTTAACTACCATGACTGATTTTGAGGCGTATGAGGTGCTAACATCTTTGATGTTAAAAAAAGCTTTTAAGTTTTTGAAGATCAAAACGCTCGTAATCGATGACAGCGTCTTCATGGTCAGAATCCTCAAAGATATCCTTGTAAAGATTTACGGAGACACCATGGCTATCAGAACTTTAGACAACGGTGCAGATGCAATCAATATTATACATTCTTCAAATATTGAGGCTCTTCCGGATCTCATTTTTACTGATATTATGATGGAAGGTACCAACGGGATGGAAGTCATCAAGGCCGCAAGGAACAGGGACGAGCCAATACCTATCATCGCGGTAACAACTTTACAAAGGGAAATAAAGGATATTTTAAAAGGAGGGGCAAATTACCTCCACAAGGATTGGATTACAAAAGACAATATCGATGATATTATCAAGGATATTGTTGAAAGAACACTTTCTGGTGAGCTGTCCGTTATGGGCGGCAGCGTCGACAGGAAAAGGAGGAAGTAGTAATAGTTTTGTAATGGGGTTGCTGGTAATTGAGAAGGGGGATAGAATCAGTTGGTCGGGGTTGGTAGGGTTATCGGGTTTTTAATTGTTTAGAGCAAATGAAATGGTCGGCATATTACTTTTTTTTGAAACGACGCTGTTGAAACCGAAGAATATTTCTCTCATAAACTACAATTGAAATGGCAATAATATGGTTACTACAGTATCAATGGAAGCAATAAACACTTTTTTTAAGGATCGAAAGCTCGCCCTGTTTGGAGCAACAAATACAAAAAGTGAATTCGGGAACACAGCATATAAAGAGCTTAAGGAGCGGGGATTCACGGTCTATCCGGTTAATTATCGATTGACAACGGTGGGCGGTAAGCACTGCTATACGGACCTTGAATCGTTGCCGGAAGATAAAAGGATTAGCAGGGTTCTCATTACAACCCTCCCAAGCATGACCAATCAAGTCGTTCTGGATGCGGCCTCTTTGGGGTTTGAGCACATCTGGATTCAGTTAGGAAGTGAAACTCCCGGGGCCATAAAGCTTTTAACCGATGAGGGTATTAATGTCATCTACGGTCAATGCGTCCTGATGTTTGCCGAACCTGTTACCTCCTATCATCTGCTACGACGTTATTGGTGGACGATTCTAAGGAAAACTCCCATTAGCATGGAGAGTAATTTAAGATAGATGTAACCTCCACCCCTTGTTTTTTTGTTCATTTGGCTATTAAACACAATTAAAGTATAAAAAGACCTTCGGGAAAAACGTAAACAAGCACGATATAAGTGAGATAAAAAATCAAGTAAATAACGCCCTCTATCCTGCCCACCTTTCTTCCAGTGGCAACAATGATAAACAGCAGCACAGTCAAAAAAAGCATAACTGGTGTGTCAAACGTAACAATCCGCATCGATAAAGAAAACGGCTTTACGAGGGCTGTAATTCCTCCCACGATGAGAAAATTAAATATATTGCTGCCCAAGATATTACCAATGCTGATATCGCCCTCCCCCTTTGTTGCTGCAATTACAGACGTAATAAGTTCCGGGAGCGATGTCCCCAACGCCACAATTGAAACTGCAATGACTGCCTCGGATACCCCAAAGTTAATGGCAAGTCCCGTAGCACCCTTGACAAGAAAATCCGACCCTCCCGCCAAAAAGACAATTCCTGCGGCCACATAAAAGATCGAGCGGGGGATAGTGAGGGATTGTATTTTAATCCCATCAAGTTCAATCATGTCCAGCTCAACATCAGTATCCTCCCGTGCCATGATGATGCAGTAGACGGTAAAAACCAAAAAGAGGATTATCAAGATTATGCCGTCGAAGCGATCAAAGGTGAGATCTCTCTCCATCAACCAAAAAATCACACTCAAAACGATGACAAAGGGGATTTCCCAAATGGCGGTATTTCTCTTGATGACGATGGGCATGAGTATGGCCGATGCCCCCATCACAAGGCCGAGGTTTGCAATATTGCTGCCCACAATATTCCCGCAGGCAATATCGCCAAGTCCATTCAATGCAGCGTTTAACGAAGCCGCAAGCTCTGGAGCAGATGTGCCAAAGGCAACAAGGGTAAGCCCAATTATGAGGTTTGATATTCCAGCCCTCTTGGCCATGCTCACCGCCCCATCAACCAGAAGGGCAGCGCCCCAAATTAGTAACACAAAACCAATTAAGGTCAAAATTGAATTTTCAATGATTCCTAACCACATATTTTCTTCCAAAATTATAGTTCATGACAACGGAGAAATTTCTTTTTCTATAGATATGTCTTACAGTATATATCTCACAAAAATATTTGTCAGCAAAAGTAAGCAGCCAAAGTATGAGAATTCTTGCATATCGGGGCGGATTTATCAATAAATAAATTGTGGTTCAGCAAATTTTTACAGACCTTAATGTCCTTCGATTTATGTCAAATGTGTTGATTCAAACAGGGAAGAACCCGTCATCGCAACAGGCTTTTCAATCCCCATAATCTCAAGAATTGTGGGGGAAATATCCGCCAAAATCCCAACCTTGAGAGCTTGTCCAACAAAAGCAGCGTCAACTACAATAAATGGAACGGGATTTGTTGTGTGGGCGGTCTGGGGCATATCGTTTTTGTAGTCCCACATCTCCTCCACATTTCCGTGATCAGCGGTTATCAACACAGCGTATCCCGCCCGTTTGGCCGCCGCCACCACCTCTCCCACGCATTCATCCACCACCTCAACGGCTTTTACCGCCGCCTTCATAACCCCTGTGTGGCCAACCATATCGGCATTTGCAAAATTTAAGATAATCAGGGCATACTCCGCTTTCTCAATCTCATCAACAACGGCAGAAACCACCATAAAAGCGCTCATCTCTGGCTTTAGGTCGTAGGTGGCAACCTCCTTTGGCGAGGCAATGAGAATCCTGTCCTCATTGGGGAATTCCTCTTCACTTCCACCGGAGAAGAAAAAAGTAACGTGGGCGTACTTCTCGGTCTCTGCTATCCGAAGTTGCTTTTCGCCCAAATTGCTCACAATTTCCCCAAGGATGTCTCTAATCTCAACTGGGGGAAACATCGCAGGGAAACTAAAATCGTCATCGTATTGGGTCATTGTCAAAAAGCCTGTCAGGTCGGGAACCTCGTCCCGAATAAATTCATCGAAGTCTTGGGACGTAAGTGCTGTGGTAATCTCTCTGGCACGGTCAGCGCGAAAGTTAACAAAAAAAACACCGTCACCATTCATCAACTTCCCCACGGGTTTGTTGTCTTTTACCATCACCGTAGGAGTTACAAATTCATCCGTCTCCCCCAGCTTGTATGCTGTCTCAATTGCCGTAATAGGATTCTCAGCCAACCTCCCCTCACCCTGCACAATTGCATCATAACCCTTTTTGACCCTTTCCCATCGGTTGTCCCTGTCCATTGCCCAGAACCTTCCACCGAGGGTTGCAACGGCGCCAATTTCCTCAGCATCCAAAAAATCCACCAGATCCGTCATATACCCGGCACCGCTAACGGGTGGAGTGTCCCTGCCGTCCAAGAGGGCATGGATGTAAACATCGTTTATCCCAATTTTTTTTGCCGCCCGAATCGCACCAAAGAGATGCTCCATGTGGCTGTGAACGCCACCGTCAGATAACAACACCATAAGATGGAGAGCGCCACCCCCCATTTTGATTTTCCCAAATAGTCCAAGGAGGGCATCGTTTTTATAGAAGCTTCCGTCTGCTATCGCACTGTTTATCCGCGTGTAATCTTGATAGACAATCCTTCCCGCACCGATATTTAAGTGGCCAACCTCGCTGTTTCCCATCTGGCCGTCCGGGAGTCCCACACTGTTGCCGCTTGCCCCAAGTGTGGTTGATGGATATTTCTCGGTAAGGGCGTCGATATTAGGTGTAGCACCTTCTGCAATGGCGTTGAATTTTATTTCTTCTCTTATTCCCCAACCATCCATAATGATGAGGATAACCGGTTTTTTAATCATCACTCTCCTTATTATCTCTTTGCAATATCAGTGTAATTCTGTCCATATAATATCTTGTCATTTCCAATCATTTCATAAGGTTTATCATCGTTCCCACGCCCAAGCTCACTGCCTTCTCATAGCAGAGGGCAGCGGCGGCGGCGTCCTGTATAGCTGTCCCCGTGGAGTCGTAGATAATAATCTCATCTTCGTTGGTACGCCCCTCAACATTTCCCGCTATTATCTCCCCCAATTCTCCCTCCACATCCGTAACTTTCATAATACCGTCAACAATGGCGTGATGGAGTTCCCCAACTTTGGCGCACTGCTCGGTGATGTCACAAACCACCCTGTTTCTGGAAAGGAGGTCAGCTTCCAATTCATGTTTGTCGGGGCTGTCTGCCCCCACGGCAGCTACAAATGTACCCGGCCGTACAAAACTGTTTTTAAGAAACGGCATCCGCGATGGCGTGCAGGTAACGATGATGTCGCTTTTCCCTGTGGCCTCTTCAAGGTCGCTCGTATATTTCACATCGATTGCCAGTTCTTCGGCCATCTCCTCAACATAGCTATTGCCCCTGACTTCGTCTCGCCCCCAGACGTAAGCAGTCTTGAGGGATACTACTTCATTTAGGGCCATCAATTGGATTTTCCCCTGATTTCCATATCCGCAGATGGTCACTGTTTCAGAATCTCTCCTCGCCAGATATTTTGCCGCCACCGCTGTTGCCGCCCCCGTCCTCTTTTTTGTAATCTCGATGGAATCCATAATGGCCAAGGGAAAAACTTTGTCGCCATCAAAGAGTATGATCGCTCCCATAATATTTGGGAGGTTAAACTGCTCCATGTTTTGGAAAGAGCTCCCGTTTACCTTTAGGGCAAAATATTGCATCGAAAGGGAAACCCCCCCAGCCTTGATGTGAAACTCAACGTTCTCTTTTACGTCGGCGTGGAGCATACCCGTTCCAAAGCTTTTTCCCTCGGCGTGTTTTCTAAATGCGTCCTCGACAATATCAATGTACTCTTTCAAATCCACCATGGCCGATATTTCACTACGTGTCAGGAGGAGTGTCCCTTCGGGTATCCTTTCTAATATCACTTCCGTCATGATCTTTTCATCCACTCAATTTAAAAAATTTCAGCTTCCTCAAAGGCTACTCGTACTCTTTTGGCACGGCACAAATCAAGACCAAGGGAGTGTCGGCACTATTTCTGTACTGGTGCTTCTCGTCGGGTTGTATCAAGGCAAAATCGCCACTGCCGACGTTTGTGGTATCGCCGTTAATATCTACTATCT
>JAUWME010000333.1 GCA_030613285.1 Candidatus Zymogenus sp.
ATATCAGAAACGGTGGCAAAACGATCAGCCCCCCACCGTTTATATATGGTCTTCGGCGATGTCCCAGGATGCACAATAACTCTTGGCCTTTTACGAGAAAGATACTCTGTTTCAATATCATCCACCGCCCTCTTGTCTTCATCGGTGGTTTCTATATGTATCTCTGGGAGATTCCCCTTGCCCGTAAGTTCCTCTGTCAGCAGGAGGTTTCTTGTAATCCTTGACAGCTTCGGAACAGAAAGGCCGATCTTCCTATTGTTGAAGAGATGATTCATCTCCTTTGAAAAACCCTTTGCAAAACCAAATCTTATTGGGGCACCCGAAGAATATGAGATTATCCCGCTTTTTAAAATCCCGTGATAATCAAATGCAACATCAAACTTTTTGTTCTTCACGCATTTCAAGAATCTACCCAACTCAGCAATTGCACAAAAAAATGTGATGGGACTTTTTGCCTTTTGTGTCAGTCTCCTTCTCGGAAACAGAATAATCTCGTCTATCCCACTCATCCCCCCAAGGATATCATACGCATTCTCTTCGACCACCCACGATATCTCGGCATTGGGAAAATGCTCCCTTAAAAGGGCAAGGGAGGGAAGCACCCTGACCACGTCCCCGATGGCAGAAAGACGAATTATAAGTATTCGCTTTATTTTGTTTTTGTCTATTTCCAAACTCATTCTTCTATCAGTGTTTCAAGCAGTGCTTTAATCTCTATACAAACTCTTTTTAATATCACAGCAGGGATAGAATGGCAATACAAAAAAAACTGCAATATTAAAACGACAAAAGCCTTGACAAAATGGAAATATCTCAACATTATAATATGATAGTTCGATGATATTTGATATGATATGTCATCAAGAGATATAGTTTACAATATGGCAATTAGCAGAGGAAACCATTATGAAAACGATTGGAAAGATACACTCAAAGTTCTTTTTAAGTCTTCTCCTTGTTTTGTTTCTCACCTTAACTATCTCATGCTCTGATGAGCGGATAAACTCATTTGGGCTTGAGGGGAGAAACCTTGTAATCTCCAAGGAAAAAGATGGGGCAAAGACAAACCCACCCATTTTCAGTGCGGGTGAAGTTGTCTATATCCGATTTGAATTTTCGGAATATGACGTGGATTCTAACGGTCTTGCGTGGATACAGGAAGACATAATCATGATAAGAAAAGATGGGGCAATTATTCTCAACAAACCAAACATCATCGATGCGAAGATAGCCCCCCCAGCAGAGGCAGAGTGGTGGCCTGTGCACAACAAGATCACGCTACCAGAAGTCATCCAACCCGGGGAGGCAACAATTGAAATAAATGTCAGAGACAAGATAGGCGGGGGCACAATTAGCATTAAAACAACTATTGAGGTTAAATAGAATGGCGGGGGATTGGAGCTAAAGATAATCTTGCCATAACAGATAATCGCTACTTCAGCACCGATCTGGTCAGGGTAAAAACCCCGACCTTTTTGGCGCCGGCGGCCTTTAGGACACTGGCGCATTCCGACACAGTTGCACCCGTGGTAAAAACGTCGTCAACAAGCAGTACCTTTTTTTTGTAAAACGCTTTTCCCACTACTGCAAAGGCACCCTTAACATTGACCCTTCGCTCCTCTATGGAGAGTGAAGTCTGGGGCACCGTCCACCTTGTTCGGATAAGGCCGGTATAGTTAATGGACATGCTATCATCACCCCATCTCTTTTTCATCTCCCTGGAGATAAGGAGCGCCTGATTAAACCCCCTGTCATAAAGCCTCTTTTTGTACAGGGGAACGGGAACAAGAAAGTCATAATCAGCAGGATTGATATCGCCTGTAGCACCATTTCTTCCAAAGCAGACACTCTCACTAAAAGCAAGGGCAGTCAGTGGCCCCGCAAGGTGGGCCCTCCCACCGTATTTGAACTTCTTTATTGCGTCAAGGGCAACCCCGCCGTAGGCAAAAGCCGAACGGGCAGCGTCGAAGGCCGGTCTTTTAGCAACACAACCATCACAAACTGGGCGACCATCACCAATCGTCAAAAGCGGATTCCCGCAAATCGAGCAGTAAGGGGCATTAATCACCTCAATTTCCAAACGACATAAATCACACGCAAAGGCCCCTCTGACGGTCAGAAGCTCCCCGCATCCGATGCAAGTCTGTGGGAAGAGTAAGTCGCCAATGCTGAAATATGTATCTCTAAAAAAGGCGTCTTTTAAAAAAGCGTCTTCTAGAAACGATTTAACTATTGAAAGATGGCCCAAAACCTCATCACAATATCAATTCTTTAAATATCACCCCCGACAAACTTGCAATCACCCACAGTTATTGATGTCGAAGAATAAATGCTCCTCCCTTCATAACCATTTTGACATCCTTAATTACGCTAATATCTGAAAGAGGATTCCCATCAACTGCCACAACGTCAGCGTACTTCCCAGCTTCGATCGTCCCAATGTCATCGGCCATATCTATTATCCTGGCATTTGTTGCCGTGGCGTTTTTGAGTATCTCAAAGTTTGAAAATCCAGCATTACTTAGATGAGTTAGTTCTTTATGATAAAAACCAAATAGTCCCGTCATGGTGCCTCCCAAATCGGTTCCCACACCCACGGTGGCGCCCATCTCCCGAAGTCTCGACACATTCTTAACCATAGTAGGAAACATTGGCACCATCATCTCGCGGTTGTAATAACTATTTTCCAGATAATCTTCAGGGGGATATGGGTCTTGTGTTTCTATCTCTATCGATGATATTACCTGACGCAGCGGTTCCTCCTCAAGATATTTATGACCGTTTTCCTTAATCCAAGCCAGAAACTCGTTCATTTCAAGGGCATCCCCAAAGGCCATCAACGTGGGCAATATCGCCATCTCCTTTTTCATAAAAGTTTCAATCTCTTCTTTCGGAGTCAGTTCGTCATTGGGGCAATGTTCCAGAGTGTGAATCCCCATCTCAACCCCCTTAACAAAATCTTCCAGAAAGGGCTGATGCATGCAGACCTTTTTGCCCCGTTTTTCACCGACATCCAAAAGCGCCTTAAGATACTCATCGCTGGGCACCGTCGGGTTATCTCTAAAAATGTATGAGAGTGATTGATACCCGACTTTTAACCAGTCGGCGCCCAGATCGCACATTTCGTTTGCTACCTTCCTTACCTCCTCCGGGGTTGTAACTCTTTCAACAAATTGCCCCCCCATGAAGAACTCCACGGCAGGATTTAGGTGGGGCACGCCTTCGGGCGGACCGGTGGGGGTGGAGATAAAGGAATTTGTGCAGAGGATTCTGGGACCGGGCAATTCCCACCCATCAACTTTGCTGCGAAAGCTCTGTATCTTTTTTGGAAACGCCCCCACGTCTCTGATGGTGGTAACACCGGAGAGGATACAGCTCAGTAGATTCTTCTCGATTTGGGCTGAAGCGCTTGTAACGGCGGCAAAGGTTGGATCACGGACAAAGGGAACGGTAATGTGAACGTGAATGTCTATTAAGCCCGGAATCAAGGTCAGCCCCTCAAGATCAACTGGTTCATATTCGGAATAATTTTCTGGATTCCAACCCGTTTCTACGGCTACAATTCTATCTTCCTCAATCAATATCACCCTGTCTTTCTGCAAACCATCTTCAATTCCATCAAACAGGAGGAAATTGTAGAATGCCTTTTTTCTTTGACCCAGAGAAATTTTGTCCTTTGGACCAGCACAGCCCGCAGGCAATATCCCCGCCAACAT
>JAUWME010000260.1 GCA_030613285.1 Candidatus Zymogenus sp.
GTTTACGGGTCGCCGGCAAGACAAATGGGGTGGATGTGCGCCTGTGGTGAGAATCTCGAATTTAAAAGCAAAGATGAAAAAACCTCCTGCTCTGCTTGCAAAAGACAATACAAGAAAGAGGCGGATAGGTTAAATTTAATATAATATCAATTGGAGACAACAACAAATTATGAAGATTCCCCTTTTAGACCTTAAAGCCCAATATGTTACAATAGAAGACGAAATTAATGAAGCGGTGACAAAGGTACTTCAATCTCAACACTTCATTCTGGGGCCAGAGGTGGCCGCATTAGAAGAGGAGATTGCCCGATATGTTGGGGTCAAATACGCCGTAGGCGTAGCCTCTGGGAGCGATGCAATCCTTACTGCCCTCATGTCCCTTGGGATTGGAAGCGCCGGCGGCGGCGAGTTGACCGATGCCGTCGTCACAACACCCTATTCCTTCTTTGCAACGGCAGGTTATATCACAAGAGCTGGCGCTGTCCCCATCTTTGTCGATATCGATCCTGTAACCCTCAACATCAACCCCGCTAAACTTGAATCTTTCCTATCGGGGCTTAAAGAAAGTGGGGGCTCTTTCAAGACAAAAAATGGGCTGACTGTAAAAGCCGTCATGCCTGTTCACCTCTACGGTCAGATGGCAGACATGGCCCCCATCATGGAAACTGCTTCAAACTACAATCTCTCGGTAATCGAAGATGCGGCCCAGGCCATCGGCGCAAAGTATCGGGATAAATACGCCGGTTCAATGGGAGACTTTGGCACTTTTTCATTTTTCCCCTCAAAAAACCTCGGCGGCTTTGGCGACGGCGGGATGATCACCACAAACGACAGTGACCACTTTGAGCGGTTGAAAATGATTAGAAACCACGGCAGCAAACCGAAGTATTTCCACAAAATCGTGGGGCTAAACAGCCGTCTTGACGCCCTTCAGGCTGCAATCTTGAGGGTCAAGCTCAAGCATTTGAGCAGCTGGACCGAGGGACGGCGAAAAAACGCTGACAAATACAGGGAACTTTTTAGATCGGCAGGACTAACAACACCAAAAGGAGTTGTAACTCTGCCCCAAGAGGTAGAGCACCGTTATCACATCTACAACCAGTTTGTGCTCTCGGTGCCGGAACGAGACAAACTGAGAGAGCACCTTGCCGATTCTGGAGTCGCAACAGAAATATATTACCCCCTTCCCTTGCATCTGCAAGAGTGCTACAAAGACCTCAACTATGCAAAAGGGGACTTTCCGGTATCTGAGGAAGCAGCCTTATCAAGCCTTGCCCTTCCTGTCTATCCGGAATTGACAGGGGATGCAATTGAATACGTGGTAAATACGATAGGTGAGTTTTTCAAAAAGTAATATCAGGAAGAGAAGTTGATTGCGGTTGTAGACTATGGAATGGGAAATTTGAGGAGCGTAAGTAAGGCACTGGAAAAGGTGGGTCAAAACGCCGTGGTGACATCTGACCCTGCGGTAATCGATGACGCCCAGGGAATGGTTTTGCCGGGGGTAGGCGCCTTCCCGGACTGTATGAGAAACCTGACGGAAAGAAAGCTCGCCCATCCCGTCGTCGACTTCATCAATAAGGGGAGACCCTTCTTCGGAATTTGCCTTGTGCTTCAGCTCCTCTTCACCGAGGGTTACGAACTTGGCCGTCACGATGGGCTGGGAATAATCCCAGGGAAGGTGGTGCGATTTGAAGGCAAGGCATTTGTGGGGGAGGATAAACTCAAAGTGCCCCATATGGGCTGGAACCAAGTCGATTGGAACAGCAGAAACTGTGCCGACACACCCTTTCAATCGCTAAGTAACGGCGAATACTTCTATTTCGTCCACTCTTTTTACGTCGAGCCAGATGACGATAAATACACCATCGGTACTACGGAATATGGAATTAAATTTGTGTCGGCGGTGAGATGGAAAAACGTTTTTGCCACACAATTTCACCCTGAGAAGAGCCAAGAAAAAGGGCTTTCAATCCTCAGGGCATTTGGGGAGTACGTAAATAAATGGGAATCGTAATTATACCCGCTGTGGATATGCGGGGCGGGCGGGCAGTTCGGCTCTCCCAGGGCGATTTTGACAGGGAGACCCGCTATTTCGATGACCCCTTTGAGGCTGCCCAAGAGTGGGTTGAATGCGGCGCTCAGAGGCTTCATCTCGTTGACCTTGACGCCGCCAAAATGGGAAAACCCGCCCATGGGGATAGTGTCAAAAGAATCGTAAACGAGTTTAAAATCCCTGTGGAAATCGGCGGCGGGATACGGTCGATGGATGTCGTTGAGGACTACCTTGAGATGGGGGTTCAGTGGGTGATCATTGGAACAGCCGCCATTGAAGACCGGGATTTTGTCCTGAAAGCCGCCTCAACTTTTCCCGACAGGATTATCCTCGGCATCGATGCCCAAGACGGCCTTGTAAAAACAAAGGGGTGGTTGGAGGACACCGACCTCCCCGCCATTGAGTTGGCCCGCTCTTACATCAACGCCGGGATTTCTGCCATCATCTACACAGACATCTCCAGAGACGGTGTTGGCGGCGGTGTTGACATTGACGGCACCAGAAGACTCGCCATTGATGGAAAAATACCGACCATAGCATCGGGGGGCATTAAAACCATCGATGACATCAGGGCGGTTACGGCGTTGGAAAAAGAAGGAGTCATCGGGGTAATTGCAGGGAGATCCCTCTATGAGGGCACCCTTGATCTCAAGGAGGCGATTTCTTTGACCGGGGATGAAAGCTAATGGATTTTAAGGGGATTTGAGATTAAGAGATTGTAAGATTTTCGATTAGATTGATATTGACTGTTAAATATTGACTGTAAAGAGGGCTTACTAAATGTTGGCAAAGAGAATAATTCCATGTCTCGACGTAAAAGATGGACGTGTCGTAAAGGGGGTCAACTTCATCGACCTTGTCGATGCGGGCGATCCCGTGGAGAACGCCACCATATACGACAGCGAAGGGGCAGATGAATTAACTTTTTTGGACATCACGGCTTCTTCGGACAATAGAGACATTATCATCGACGTTGTAAAACGCACGGCAGAGCAAATTTTTATGCCGCTGACTGTCGGCGGTGGAATAAGATCATTGGACGACATCAGGAGACTTCTAAAGGCTGGGGCGGACAAGGTATCCATCAACACGGCGGCGGTAAAAGACCCGAACTTTGTAAAAGATGCTGCAAAGCGTTTCGGCTCCCAGTGCATCGTTGTGGCGGTGGACGCAAAACGAAGAAAAACGGAAGACTGGGGAGTAAAGATTAAGGAAAGCGCCCGACGAATCCCAGACAAAGAGAGGAAGGCCGATCTCACGTGGGAAGTGGTAACCCACGGCGGTCGGGAGGTTACAGGCATTGATGCCATCGAGTGGGTTATCAAGATGGAGGAGATGGGTGCCGGGGAGATTATGCTGACCAGCATGGACTTTGACGGGACAAAGGAGGGCTACGATCTTGCCCTTACGAGGAAGGTTTCAGATACGGTGTCAATTCCAATAGTCGCCTCAGGTGGTGTAGGAACCCTTGAGCACATCTACGAGGGATTTACAAAGGCCGGTGCCAGTGCAGCCCTGGCAGCATCGATCTTTCACTTCAGGGAATACTCCATACGGGAAACAAAAGAGTATCTGAGAGATCGTGAGGTGCCCGTAAGACTTTAGACTTATAGTTAATTTGTCAAACTGTTGGGGACTTAGGTTTTGAACGTTACAGCGGGGGAACTAAAGGGAAGGAAACTCTACTCCCCAAAGAGTAGAGCCGTAAGGCCCACGGGGTCCAGGGTTAGGGAGGCGCTCTTTTCCATAATCGGCGAGACTGTCTTGGACGCCAATGTGCTGGACATCTTCGCAGGCGCCGGGACAATCGGGATTGAGGCCCTGAGCCGGGGGGCAAAGTGTTGCACCTTCGTGGAAAATAGTGCCTCGGTCATTGAAGTTCTCAAAAGGAACATCAAAGAGCTGGAATTAACCGAGAGGACATCCATTATCCCCCTTGATGCAACGAAAG
Source organism: Candidatus Zymogenus sp. (assembly GCA_030613285.1). Lineage (GTDB taxonomy): Bacteria > Desulfobacterota > Zymogenia > Zymogenales > Zymogenaceae > Zymogenus. Next base: position 4,008 of record JAUWME010000260.1, read on the forward strand.
CAATTAAAATGATCAAAAACAGTAACGAAAAAAACAAATTCGACATCATCTTTTTGGATCCCCCCTATTCTCGGTTTAACAAAACGCAGGAGCTTATTCTCTCAATATCCACAGATGACATCTTAACCCCGGAGGGGACTCTCGTCTGGGAACACGATTCAAAAAAATCCCCTGAAAATATTTACGGGTCTTTAAAGAACAATTTTACAAAACGGTATGGTGATACAAGTATAACTTTTTTTTCAAACTGATGAGGTAAAAGATGTCCAATCTTGCTGTCCTTGCGGGGAGTTTCGATCCCATTACGATGGGTCACGTCGATCTTGCAGAGAGGGCCTTAACGGTCTTTGACAAGGTAATTGTGGCCATCGGGATAAACCCATACAAAAAGACCCTCTTTACTGTTAATGAGCGAATGGAGATGATCAGCGAATCTTTAAAAGACCACAAC